>NZ_JBSFJF010000068.1:0-35968 GCF_053597915.1 Streptomyces sp. NPDC001219
ACACCCAGTATCGGGGCGACCCTCCGCCTTGCGATCGCACGCACCAGACGCCGCGGGGCCGCCCTTCGGGCGAACGACGGGAGTTTGACGACAGGCCCTAGGGTCGACCCGTGTCAGTGATGCTGATGGTTCTCGCCGCCGTCTACGGGGCCGCGGCCGGGCTGCTCATCCCGCGGCCCGTCCACCGGATGACCGTCGAGCCCGAGGAGGAGTGGCGCGCGGTCTGCCCCGGGGGACATGCGATCACCGGACCGGCCCGGGGCTGGCTGGGGCGCGGGCGCTGCCCGGACTGCGGGCCGTACGGGCCGGGCCCGCTGCCGGTGGCGGCGGGCACCGCGCTGGTCTGCGCGGCCCTGGCGGCGGCCACCGGGCCCCGGCCGGAACTGGCCGCCTGGCTGGTGATGGCGCCGGTCGCGGTGCTGCTGGCCGCCGTCGACTGGCGGGTGCGGCGCCTCCCGGACGTGCTGACGCTGCCGCTCGCCGTGGCGGGCGCGGCGCTGCTGGGGCTCGGCGGCCGGCTCACGGGGGAGACCTGGCCCTTCTGGCGGGCCCTGCTGGGCGGCCTCCTCCTCGGCGCGTGCTACCTCGTCCTCTACCTCGTGAACCCGCGCGGCATCGGGCTGGGCGACGTCAAGCTCGCGGTCGGCCTGGGGATCGCCCTGGGGTGGTACGGCCGGCAGACCCTCGTGGTGGGCGGCGCGGCGGGCGTGCTGCTCGGCGGGCTCTACGCCGCGGTGCTGCTGCTGATCCGGCCCGGCGCCCGGAAAACGGTCATGCCGCTGGGCCCCTTCATGATCATCGGGGCGTTCTGCGGGCTGCTCCTGGGCGCCGCAGCGACGGCCTGACCCACCGGGCCGGCGGCCTCCCGGAGCGCCCCGCCCCACCCGAGCCACGCCGCGGAGCGCGCCGGTGCACGCAGCACCCCACCCACGGGGTTATGGTGGAAACCCCCCCTCGGGCCGGTCCGTATCCCCCCACGGACCGGCCCGCTTTTTTGTGCCCGCACCGGCGGGGCAGGACACGGGGGCTTCTCCCGCCGGGCGCCTACCGGCGCGCCCAGATGTTCACCCCGTCCGTGGTCCTGGCGAACTCGTCGATCTCGGCCAGCTCGGCCTCCGTGATCTCCGGGGCGTCGAGCGCGGCGATATTGGCCTCCAGCTGGGTGACGCTGCTGGCGCCGATCAGGGCCGAGGTCATCCGGTCGTCGCGCAGCACCCAGCGCAGCGCGAGCTGGGCCAGCGACTGGCCACGGCGGGCGGCGATCTCGTTGAGGCCCCGGAGGCGGCGGACGACCTCGTCGGACAGCAGACCCGGGTCCAGCGACTTGCCCTGGGCGGCACGCGAGCCCTCGGGGATGCCGTGCAGGTACTTGTCCGTGAGCATGCCCTGGGCCAGTGGCGCGAAGGAGATGCAGCCCATGCCCTCCGCCTCCAGGGTGTCCAGCAGCAGATCGTCCTCGGTCCAGCGGTTGATCATCGAGTACGAGGGCTGGTGGATCAGCGCCGGTACGCCCATCGCGCGCAGGATGCCGGCCGCGTCCCGGGTCTGCTCGGCGCTGTACGAGGAGACACCGGCGTACAGGGCCTTGCCCTGCTGGACGGCGGACGCCAGCGCGCCCATCGTCTCCTCCAGCGGGGTGTCCGGATCGAAGCGGTGCGAGTAGAAGATATCGACGTAATCGACGCCCATCCGCCTCAGTGAGGCATCCAGCGACGAGAGGAGATATTTCCGCGAACCCCATTCGCCGTAGGGGCCGGGGTGCATCAGATATCCGGCCTTCGTCGACAGAATCATCTCGTCGCGGTAGCCGCGGAAGTCCTGTGCAAAGATCTTTCCGAAGTTCAGCTCGGCGGACCCGGGTGGCGGACCGTAGTTGTTGGCCAGATCGAAGTGGGTGACACCCAGGTCGAAGGCGCGGCGCAGGATGGCGCGCTGGGAGCTCAGGGTGCGGTCGTCCCCGAAGTTGTGCCAGAGTCCAAGGGAGATAGCGGGGAGTTTGAGTCCGCTGCGACCCGTTCGCCGGTACTTCATCGAGTCGTAGCGGGAATCCGCCGCACGGTAGTCGGTGCCAGTCATGCTCATCTCCCTATCACGTACCTGTGACCTACCTGATTGGGCTGTCGAGACAGCCGAGAAGTAAAGTTGCCCACTTGAGGCGACGGGGCGACCGCCATTGGCACGGAGGGGCTGGACCACACATGCTGCGATCTTCCGGGATGCGCATCCCTTATCCGCCTGCACTGCGCAATCTGGTCTACCGGCTGTACGCGCGCAGGGTGGAGGGTCGCCTGGATCACACCCAGGTGCCCAAGCACATCGGCGTCATCCTGGACGGCAACCGGCGCTGGGCGCGGGCCGACGGCCGGACGACCGAGCAGGGCCACCAGGCCGGTGCGGACAAGATCAGCGAGCTGCTCGGCTGGTGCGAGGAGACCGATGTCGAGGTGGTCACGCTGTGGCTGCTGTCGACCGACAACCTCGACCGGCCCGAGGCCGAGCTGAAGCCGCTGCTGGGCATCATCGAGAACACCGTCCGGGGCCTGGCCGCTGACGGCCGCTGGCGGGTCCACCACGTCGGCAACCGTGATCTGCTGCCCAGCGCCACCCAGCAGGTGCTCAAGGATTCCGAGCAGGTCACCCGCGACAACCGCGGCGTTCTGGTGAACGTCGCGATCGGCTACGGCGGCCGGCAGGAGATCGCCGACGCGGTGCGCTCGCTGCTGCTGGACCACGCCGAGCGCGGCACCTCCTTCGAGGAGCTGGCCGAGGTCGTCGACATCGACCTGATCTCCGAACACCTCTACACCCGCGGCCAGCCCGACCCGGACCTGGTGATCCGTACGAGCGGGGAGCAGCGGCTGTCGGGCTTCATGCTGTGGCAGAGCGCCCATTCGGAGTACTACTTCTGCGAGGTCTTCTGGCCGGCGTTCCGGAAGGTCGACTTCCTGCGCGCCCTGCGCGACTACGCCGCCCGCCACCGGCGCTACGGCTTCTAGGGCGGACACGCCCTGGGTCCGAGCCCTCCGGCCGAGCCCTTCGGGCCGCACCCACCCCCTCAGGCGTGTGACACCCCATACGCCCCTTGCGTCATCTGACGCCCCCTGACCTCCACCGGTGTCACGGGGCGTCACCAGGCCCTGCCGACTCCACGACCCGTCGGCGGGGCCTTTTCTGACGCGTCCTCCTCTGTGGACTCACCCGATCGCCGCAGTCGCTCGGTGCTCGTGTGTCACCCAAGGTTCATCGTCCGTGCGTCATATGCCGTGGCATGGCGACGGGGGTTCGAGGGAATATCCCTTCCAGGTCGGCGTCAGGAACAAGCCATCAGACGCCGTATCTCAGCGGACGACATGGGGTCGTCCGCCCGGGAGGCCCTTTGCACATCACGGAGAGCCGTGCGCATCGCACGGTCGACGCGGAGGGCCGGCGCCCGGCCCGCGCAATGCGGCCCGAGCCCGGTCCGGTCATGAGATGGCCGGGGGTCCCGGGGACGCCGCCCAGCAGCAGCTGGGAGAGCGGTCCCGGGAGCACACCGCCCCGCGACGCCGTCGCACCCCAACCTCATCCGAGGGGGTTCGTCCACCCGTGGTGAACATCAAGCAGCGCCGTGAGAACGACCGGCGCACTTATGTCCTCGACACCAGTGTCCTGCTGGCAGACCCAGGCGCCATGGCCCGCTTCGACGAGCACGAGGTCGTGCTGCCGGTCGTGGTGGTCACCGAACTGGAGGCCAAGCGGCACCACCCCGAGCTCGGCTACTTCGCACGGCAGGCGCTGCGCCTGCTGGACGAGTACCGGGTGCAGTTCGGGCGGCTGGACTCGCCCATCCCCATCGGGGATCTCGGCGGGACACTCCGGGTCGAGCTGAACCACTCCGACCCCGGCATCCTGCCCGCGGGCTTCCGGCTCGGCGACAACGACTCGCGGATTCTCGCCGTGGCGCGCAACCTGCAGGCCGAGGGGTACGACGTCACCGTCGTCTCCAAGGACCTGCCGCTGCGCATCAAGGCGTCCTCGGTCGGGCTGCTGGCCGAGGAGTACCGCGCCGAGCTGGCGATCACCGACTCCGGCTGGACGGGGATGGCCGAGCTGACCATCTCCGCCGAGCAGGTCGACGATCTCTTCGCCGCCGAGACCGCCCATGTACCGGAAGTCTCCGAACTTCCGGTACATACCGGACTTGTGCTGCAGTCCGAGCGCGGCAAGGCGCTCGGCCGGGTCACCGCGGACGGAGCGATCCGGCTGGTGCGGGGCGACCGGGAGGCCTTCGGCATCCACGGCCGCAGCGCCGAGCAGCGGATCGCACTGGATCTGCTGCTCGACCCGGACGTCGGCATCGTCTCCATGGGCGGGCGGGCCGGTACGGGCAAGTCGGCGCTGGCGCTGTGCGCGGGTCTGGAGGCCGTGCTGGAGCGCCGGCAGCACCGCAAGGTGATGGTGTTCCGCCCGCTGTACGCCGTCGGTGGCCAGGAACTGGGCTATCTGCCGGGCAGCGAGGCGGAGAAGATGAGCCCCTGGGCGCAGGCCGTCTTCGACACGCTGTCCGCGGTGACCACCAAGGACGTCATCGAAGAGGTGGTGGGGCGCGGCATGTTGGAGGTCCTGCCGCTGACCCATATCCGCGGGCGGTCGCTGCACGACGCGTTCGTCATCGTGGACGAGGCCCAGTCGCTGGAACGGAACGTCCTTTTGACGGTTCTGTCCCGTATCGGGGCCAACTCACGGGTGGTGCTGACCCATGACGTCGCGCAGCGCGACAACCTCCGGGTCGGGCGGTACGACGGCGTGGTCGCGGTCGTCGAGAAGCTGAAGGGGCATCCGCTGTTCGCCCACGTCACGCTGAACCGCTCGGAGCGCTCGCCGATCGCCGCGCTGGTGACCGAAATGCTGGAGGAAGGCCGGATCTGACCGGCTGTGAAGACGGCGCCGCCCGGCGAAGCGAAGGAGCTTAGCCGGGCGGCGTTGTGCTGCGCGTGGATATCCGAAAATCATGAGGCGTAAACGAGGTGTGAGCTTTCACACCCAGCGGGGAATTGCCTCGCGGCATCTCGTTCGGGCAGAGTCTGGGTCCTGTCAGGCCCCGCATACGGCAGCATCAACACCCCCAGCGGTGTGGAACGAACTCGAACTTCATAGCGAACAGCCGTATGCCGCCCGAGCACCACGCGGACCCCGAGGGGGACGTACCGGGCCAGTGCCTCCCGTGACCAGCCGGACCCACCCGCTCAACCGGGCCCGGAACAAGGGGAGACCAGCGCCAGGGGCACGATTGCGTCCGCGAGGTCACCTATGCGGGCGATGCTGGAAGGAAAACGCGTGAGCCGGATCTCGGTCCGGGGATTCGCCGTGGCATCCGCCACCGCGGTCACCACCGTCGGCGCCGTAGTCGGCGTCGCTGCAGGCAACGAGCCCGCCTCGGTCAACAACACCGAGGCCACCGCTGCCGACGCGACGATCGCCGACATCCCCGCGGGCGCACAGGCCCAGGTGCAGACGGCTTCCCTGACGCAGCAGGCGGACGACCAGTCCACCCAGGCGGATGCGGCAGCCCTCAAGTCTGCGCAGGAGTCGGCCCGCAAGGCCGCAGCTGAGACCGCGCAGAACAAGAAGGACGCCGCGGACGAGGCCAAGGCAAAGAAGGAAGCCGAGGCGCGCGAGAAGAAGGAACAGGCCGCGACCCGGTCCTCCTCGCGTGGCGACCTCGGCGACCTCCTCGGCAAGGGCTCGTACTCCGTCGCCGACACGCAGGCCATCGCGCGCCAGATGATGGCGGGCGACCAGTTCCAGTGCTTCAGCAACATCGTGGACCACGAGTCCGGCTGGAACTACAAGGCCACCAACGCCAGCTCGGGCGCCTACGGGCTCGTGCAGGCGCTGCCCGGGTCCAAGATGTCCTCGGCCGGTGCCGACTGGCAGACGAACCCGGCCACCCAGATCAAGTGGGGCCTGAACTACATGAACGACCGCTACGGCAGCCCCTGCGGTGCCTGGTCGTTCTGGCAGGCGAACAGCTGGTACTAGGCCGTACGCCGCACCACAGCACTTCCGAAACCCCCGAACGCGCCCGCGTCGGGGGTTTCGCGCGTGCCGCCCAGGTAACGTCGTGCCGTCAGTGGTGGCGCGTGGGAGGGGAAGAGGAAGGACATGTCCAGATTGCCTCAGTGGGTCGGTGGCCTCGGTGCCGGTCTGACACGGCTCTCGCAGCGGCTGGAGGACCAACGCCGCCGTGCGGAAGCCGCGGCGGTCGCCGACGACACGGATGAGCTGAGGCGTGCCGGGCACGCGGACGCCCCCGCGGTCGAGCGCTCCGCAGCCGGCGGCCCGGTGGCCGACAGCCCGGTGGGCACGCTCACCGTGCCCCGTACGCAGTTGCCCACCGCCGGGGACGGGGTGCCGGGGCCCGGGACCGAGCAGGAGCCCGCGGCCGCCGCGGGCCGCCCGCCGGAGTCCGTTCCCGCGCCGCCGTCGTACGCGCCGGCCGTCGCGGCCCGCCCCGACCCGGTGGACGCGGTGCCGTGGGGCGTACGGGTCGCCGCCGAGGCGGGCTGGCGGCTGCTGGTCTTGGCCGCCACTCTCTGGGTGCTGGCCCGTGTCATCACCACCATCGAACTGGTCGTGCTGGCCTTCGTCGCGGCGACGCTGATCACCGCGCTGCTCCAGCCCAGCGTGGGCTGGCTGCGCGCGCGGGGACTGCCGCGCGGGCCGGCCACCGCGCTGACCTTCATCAGCGGGTTCGTGATCATGGGCCTGGTCGGCTGGTTCGTGGTGTGGCAGGTCCAGGACAACATCGACTCGGTCTCCAGCCGCATCCAGGAGGGCATCACCGAGCTCAAGGGCTGGCTGCTGAAGAGCCCGTTCCATGTGACCGAGAGTCAGATCAACCACATCGCGAAGAACCTGCAGGACGCGGTCGGCGCCAACACCGAGGCGATCACCTCGGCCGGTCTGGAGGGCGTCACCGTCGTCCTGGAGGTGCTCACCGGCATCCTGCTCGCGATGTTCACCACGCTCTTCCTGCTCTACGACGGCCGGCGGATCTGGAACTGGCTGCTCAAGCTGGTCCCGAGCGCGGCACGGGAGGGCGTGGCCGGTGCCGGGCCGCGGGCCTGGCGCACGCTGACCGCCTATGTGCGCGGCACGGTCGTCGTCGCCCTGATCGACGCCATCTTCATCGGCATCGGGCTCTACTTCCTCAATGTGCCGCTGGCCGTCCCGCTCGCCGTCTTCATCTTCCTGTTCGCGTTCATCCCGCTGGTCGGCGCGGTGGTCTCGGGCGCGCTGGCCTGTGTCATCGCGCTGGTCGCCAACGGGGTGTTCACCGCCCTGATGGTGCTGGCGGTGGTGCTGGCCGTCCAGCAGATCGAGGGCCACGTCCTCCAGCCGTTCATCCTGGGCCGGGCGGTCCGGGTGCATCCGCTGGCGGTGATCCTCTCGGTGGCCGCGGGCGGACTGATCGCGGGCATCGGCGGCGCGGTCGTCGCCGTCCCGCTGGTGGCGGTCACCAACACGGTGGTCGGCTACCTCCGTTCCTACTCCACGGAACAGGCGCTGCGGATGTCGGTGGCCCCGCGCGGCGCCACCGCGCTCTCCGTGGCACCGACCCCGCCCCCCACGCCGCGCCCTGCCGGCGAGCCCCCGGAGTAGCGCCACCGCGCACCGGACGCACGGAACCCCCGCAGACCCGAGGTCTGCGGGGGTTCTGCTCTGCGGGTGTCCGCGCTGCCGGAACTACTCGGCGAGCGCGGCCTCGGCGTCGAGGGTGGCGCCGACGGCCTGCAGGACGGACGCGATCTTGACGGCCTCCTGGATCGTCTCGCGGTCCACACCGGCCTTGCGGAGCACCTGCTCGTGCGAGTCCAGGCACATACCGCAGCCGTTGATGGCCGAGACGGCCAGCGACCACAGCTCGAAGTCGACCTTGTCCACGCCCGGGTTGCCGATGACGTTCATCCGCAGACCGGCGCGCAGGTTGCCGTACTCCGGGTCCGACAGCAGGTGCCGGGTCCGGTAGAAGACATTGTTCATCGCCATGATGGCCGCGGCCGACTTGGCGGCGGAGTACGCCTCGGCGGAGAGGTTCGCCTTCGCCTCCGGCTCCAGCTCGCGCAGCACCTTCGGCGAGCGCGAGGCGATCGCGCAGGCCAGCACGGTGCCCCACAGCTGCTGCTGCGGCAGGTCACTGTTGCCGATGACCGAGCCGAGGTTCAGCTTGAGGTCCTTGGCGTAGTCCGGGACCGCGGACTTCAGTTCGTCGAGAGCCATGTCAGATCTGCCTCCAGTTCGCTAGCTGCGGTTCACTCGCCCGAGAGAAGCGCGACCGGGTCGAGGGTGTCGTCGCCCTTGGACCAGTTGCAGGGGCACAGCTCGTCGGTCTGCAGGGCGTCGAGGACCCGCAGGACCTCCTTGGGGTTACGGCCGACGGAGCCGGCGGTCACCATGGTGAACTGGATCTCGTTGTTCTGGTCGACGATGAAGACGGCGCGCTGCGCGAAGCCGTCCTCGCCCTCGATGCCCAGGTCGCGCATGAGCTCGTGCTTCGAGTCGGCGAGCATGGGGAAGGGCAGGTCGGTCAGGTCCGGGTGGTCCTTGCGCCAGGCGTGGTGCACGAACTCGGAGTCGCCGGAGAAGCCGAGGACCTGGGCGTCACGGTCGGCGAACTCGTCGTTCAGCTTGCCGAAGGCGGCGATCTCGGTCGGGCACACGAAGGTGAAGTCCTTGGGCCACGCGAAGACGATCTTCCACTTGCCCTCGTAGGTCTTGTGGTTGATCTGCTCGAACTCCTGGCCCTGCTCCAGCGAAACGCAGGCGGTCAGGTCGAACTCGGGGAACTTGTCACCGACAGTGAGCACGTACTCTCCTTGTTGCGCAGAAAGTCCCTTTTGAGGACTTTCCTTGAGGCTTGGACGGGTTACACAGTGGCACAGCAGGCATTGATCAGGGAAATAGCTAGACTGGTTGATGTTGATCGGAGGTGGTTATCAGTGGTGTCACCGGCAAGCCTGGGAGGCCGTCCCCGCCAGCCCAGCCTGGCCCAGCTGCGGGCGTTCGCGGCAGTGGCCGAGCATCTGCATTTCCGCGAGGCGGCGGCCGAGATCGGGATGAGCCAGCCCGCGCTGTCCGGGGCGGTCTCCGCGCTGGAGGAGACCCTCGGGGTGCAGCTGCTGGAGCGTACGACGCGCAAGGTGCTGCTGTCGCCCGCGGGGGAGCGGGTGGCGGCCCGGGCCCGTGTGGTCCTGGAGGCCGTCGGGGATCTGATGGAGGAGGCGGAGGCGGCCCGCGCGCCCTTCACGGGCGTCCTGCGGCTCGGCGTCATCCCGACCGTCGCCCCGTATCTGCTGCCGGCCGTGCTGCGGCTGGTCCACGACACCTACCCCGACCTGGACCTCCAGGTGCACGAGGAGCAGACCGCCTCCCTCCTGGACGGCCTGGCCCACGGGCGCCTCGACCTGCTGCTGCTCGCGGTGCCCCTCGGCGTCCCCCAGATCGCCGAACTCCCGCTCTTCGACGAGGACTTCGTCCTGGTCGCCCCCAAGGAGCACTGGCTCGGCGGCCGCGGGGACATCCCGCGCCAGGCCCTCCAGGAACTGGATCTGCTGCTGCTCGACGAGGGCCACTGCCTGCGGGACCAGGCCCTGGACATCTGCCGGGAGGCCGGACGGGACGAGAACACCCCCGTGACGACCAGCGCGGCGGGCCTGTCCACCCTGGTGCAGCTGGTGGCCGGCGGACTCGGCGTGACCCTCCTGCCGCGCACCGCGCTCCGGGTCGAGACCGCCCGCAACGACCAGCTCACCACCGGCTACTTCGCCGATCCGGCCCCCTCGCGCAGAATCGCCCTGGCCATGCGCACGGGCGCCGCCCGCCAGCAGGAGTTCGAGGAGTTCGCCACGGCGCTGCGGGGCGCGTTGCGGGGGCTGCCGGTGCGGATCGTGACGGGGTGAGGGTCAGGGGCGGGCACGCCTCCTGTTGCCCGGTGCCGAGGACATCAGCGTGGGCCGGGCGCCCGCACGCGTCCCGTCCGAAGGTGTTGACCCCGTTCGTGGATCACCCGGTGGAAAGCTCCCCCGCGCCCCGGGTGTACGTCAGAAAGGCCGCGCCGCTCTGGAGGACGGTGTGTTCGGTCAACTCCCAGGTGCGGGGGTCGAAGGCGGTGTCCCGGGAGAAGAGCGGGATGCCGGTGCCCAGGGTGAGGGGGCTCAGCTTGACGATCAGCTGGTCGATCTCCGGGTAGAGCACACCGGCGAGTTCGCTGCCGCCGAGCAGCCAGATGTCCTTGCCGTCCGCCTGCTTCAGCTCGCGTACCTTCGCCACCGGGTCGGTGGCCACCAGCTCCACCGCCGGGTCCGGGCTCTCCTCCATGGTCCGGGAGAAGACCAGGTGCCGCAGGTGGGGATAGGCGTCGGTGAGGCCGGCCCGGAGGCCGATCTCGTAGGTGCGGCGGCCCTCCAGGACGGTGTCGAAGCGGGCGCCCTCGTCGGTGATGCCCAGCGCCGACCGGGCCTGCACCGGCAGGACTTCCGGGAGCTCGGCGGTCAGGTGCTTGAGGTAGTCGTCGGCGATCGGCCAGAAGCCGTCCGGACCGGTGGGGTCGGCGCCGTCGGGGCCCGCGATGAAGCCGTCGAGAGTGGAAGCGATGCAATAGACGAGTCGGCGCATTGGAGGGCCCCCCTTGGGCAGTTGGTGTGCACTGCTGCGCAGGAATGATCTCGCAGATTCACTCCGTACGCAGGCCATCCGGGCGCATCAGCCGCCACAGCGGCGGCAGGCTCAGCGCCGTCACGAACAGGATCATGCCGCCGCCGATGGCGGTCATCCCCGCCACCACCGGGACGTCCACCGTCACCGGACTGCCGGTCATCGTCAGCAGCAGGGCGCCCAGCGCCGGCCCGCAGCCCAGCGCCAGGCCCAGGCCGAGCACGACCGGGATGGCGGTCTGCCACAGCACCGACCAGCCCAGGGTGGTGCGGCGGGTGCCGTGGGCGTCGAGGGTGGACAGCGCCCGGCGGCGCTCGTGGAACTGCTCGACGGTGGAGATGACCAGGCCCGAGCCGATCAGCAGCAGGGTGATCACCGCGCCGGCGAACAGGCCGTCGCGGACGCTGGAGTACTGCGCGTCATGCGGGTTGTCGACCACGGACGCCTCGTTCATCGTCGGGTCGATACGGGCCGCGGTGTTGCGGATGTGCTCCACCGCGTCCGGGGTGGAGCGGTCGAAGCGGACCTTGAGTTCCGCGGTGGCGGACCGGAAGCGGCCGAGGTCGACCGCGGCGGGGGTGGCCAGCAGGTCGTAGCGGATGTGGTCGGGGGCGCGTCCGGGGTGGCGCAGCCGGGCGTCGCGGGCCGCCGTGGGGATCGTCCAGGGGTGCGGCCGCACCGGGTCGTACCTGGTGAACGGGGGGTTGAGGTCGACGGTCGTGCCGGGCGCCAGGGCGAGGGTCCGGCCCCGGAGGCCGGTGAGGAACACCTCGCCGTCCCGGCAGGAGTCCAGCCGGGCCAGGGCGCGCAGCTCGGCGCAGCTGCCGACGGCGATCGTCGCGGAGGGGCCGGCGGGCTCGTCGTGCCCGGCGGAGCGGGAGCGCCCGGCGGCGGGCAACGGGCCGATGTTCGCGTCGACCGTGCCGCGGACCGCGGTCACCCCAGGGGTGGCGCGCAGCGCGGTCAGCGCCCGCTGGACCTGCGGCCAGTCCCGGACGTCGCCCCACAGGCCGAGCCGCGGCACCTTGCCGGACTCGGCGTACGCCTGGGCGAAACCGGTCTGCATCCCGGTCAGCAGCATGTGGACCGCGATGGCGCCGGCCACCGCGACGGTGATGCCGCTGACCGCGCGGGTGGCCGGGCCGCTGTTCAACTGGAGGCGGCGTACGGCGAGTTGCCAGGGGACCGGGCCGCCGCGCAGCCGGCCGACCACCGCGTCGACCAGCCAGGGCAGCAGCGCGGTGACCCCGAACAGCAGCAGCATCGCACCGGCCGCGAGCCGGACGGTGTGGAGCGGGGTGTCCCGCCACGGGTACTCCCGGACCAGCGGCACCAGCAGCGCGGCGCCCGCGGCGGGCAGGGCCACCCGCCACCACAGACGGCGGCGGACCGGCGGACGGGAGCGGACGACGCCCAGCGGCTCGACGGTGACCCCGCGCTGCGCGAACAGCGTCACGGCCACCGCCGCCGCCGGGACCAGCAGCGCGATCAGCGCCGTGGCGAGCGGGCCGGGGGTCACGTCCGAGGGGAAGACGTTGACGTCCCACAGCGTGATCAGCGGGGCCAGCTGCCGGGCGCCCAGGAACAGCGCGGCGCCCGCCACCAGCCCCAGCAGCGAGCCGAACAGCGCCTCTCCCGAGGCGATCCGGCGGGTCGTGCGGACATCGGCGCCGACCAGCCGGAGCGCGGCCAGCCGGCGCTCCCGGCGCTCGTTGCCGAACCGTACGGAGGTGCCGATGAAGACCATCACCGGCGTCAGCAGCGCCACACAGGTCATGGTCACCAGGACCACGGCGGGCGCCTGCACCGGCGGTCCGTGCCAGTTCTCGCCGAAGTGGTCGATGCGGGAGCCGTTGGCCAGGGACGGGGCGGCGCGCCGGGCGAGATAGGTGAGTTCCCGCGGGCCGCGCAGACCCTCGTCGCCGATGACGCCCGCCACCCGGTAGTCCAGCCGCTCGCGCAGCAGCGCGCCCTCGGGGGACGCCAGCAGGTCCCTGAGCGCGGGGGAGACCAGCATCCGGCCGGGACCGGGGAGTTGGCGGACGCCGGGCGGGACCGGTGGATGCGCGCCGTCCGGGCGCACCAGGCGGCCGCGGATCTGGGCGCCGCGGAAGACGGTGTCGGCCGAGGCGTAGCGCAGGGTGTTGTCGGCGGGCGGGGGCTCATGGGTCCGGCCCAGGTTCTCGCGGGCCTTCTCCCGGCCCTGCCAGGCGTCCATCAGGGTCGGCACGGACGCACCGAGCAGCAGGACGGCCACGCCCAGGGCGACACCGGCGGCCGTCAGCGCCGTCCGCAGCCGGCCCTCGCGGCCGCCGCCGGCCGCGAACCGCATCCCCATCGCGAGGTCCCGGGCCCAGGCCGCGAGGCCGGCCCGCAGGCGCGGCGTGCTCATCGCAGGCCCGCCGTCAGGTCCTTCACTCGGCCGTCGCGGACGACGACCTCCCGGTCGGAGTAGGCGGCGACCCGGGCCTCGTGGGTGACCAGGACCACCGCGGCGTCGCTCTCCCGGGCGGCGTCGGTCAGCAGGGTCAGGACGCGTTCGCCGTTGAGGGAGTCCAGGGCGCCGGTGGGCTCGTCCGCGAAGAGCACCCGCGGCCCGGTGGCCAGGGCACGGGCGACCGCGATCCGCTGCCCCTGGCCGCCGGATATCTCTCCGGGCCGCCGGTCGTGCACGGACTCGACCTCCAGCCGCTCCAGCCACTCGCGGGCCCGCCGCTCGGCCTCCTTGCGCCTGGTGCCGTTCAGCCGCAGCGGCAGCGCCACGTTCTCCACCGCGGTCAACTCCGGTACGAGCTGGCCGAATTGGAAGACGAAGCCGAAGTCGGTACGGCGCAGGGCGCTGCGCCGGGCGTCGCTGAGAGCGGTCAGGGTGTGCGGGCCGTAGCGGACGGTGCCGGCGTCCGGGCGCACGATCCCGGCGAGGCAGTGCAGCAGCGTCGACTTGCCGGAGCCCGACGGGCCCATGACGGCGACGACCTCACCGGCGTGCACGGAGAACTCCACCCCGTCCAGCGCCGGGGTCGCCCCGTAGGCCTTGGTGAGCCCCTCCGCCGCGAGCAGGGGGCACCTCCCGGCGGAGCCGGGGGACGAACCCTCCGGCGTCACCCGCGGACCGTTTCCGCCAGCCTGTCCAGCCGGGCGGCGGTCAGCTCCAGCCAGCGCAGATCGGCTTCGAGATGGAACAGCGCGTGGTCACAGATCAGCTGGTCGGCGAGGTCGCCGGTGCGCTTGCGCTCGGTCAGTCCGCGCATCAGCCGCAGATGCTCGGCGCGCTGGGCGTCCAGCAGGTCGGCGGCGTTCCGGCCGGTCATCAGGGCCAGCACGACCTTGGTGTAGAGCGTCGACTGGAGGTACGGCTCGGGCTTCTCGGGGCGGGCCAGCCACTGGGCGACGTCGGTGATCCCGGCGTCTGTGATCGCATACCGCTTGCGCTCCGGTCCGGCACCGGCCTCCACGGCGTCCACCTCGACCAGGCCGTTCTTCAGCAGTCGGGACATCGTGGAGTAGACCTGCCCGTAGTGCAGCGGGCGGTCCTGGCCGAAGCGCTCGTCGAAGGCCCGCTTGAGGTCGTAGCCGTGGCGGGGACCGGACTCGAGAAGGCCCAGCAGCGTGTGACCGATTGACATGCCGACCACCCTACTCGCGGGTGTACCGGCGGTGTATACGCGTACTGCATAGCGGCTCCCCCCGGCCGCCGTGCCCGTTCCCCGGCCGCTGTCCCGGCCGCTCAGCCGTCGCCCGGCTCCTTCGGCGGCCGGCCGCGTCGCGGCAGCGCCCCCGCTCCCTTCGGCAGCCGTCCCGCCTCGGTCAGCGCCTTGCGGAGCAGGAACTCGATCTGGGCGTTGGCGCTGCGCAGCTCGTCGCCGGCCCAGCGCGCCAGCGCGTCGTGGATCAGCGGGTCCAGCCGCAGCAGCACCTGCTTGCGCTGCTGCGGCCGTCGCGCGGGGGCCGGCTCGTCGCCGGAGCCGGCCTCCCCGGAGGCGTCGGGGTGCTCGCTCACTGGTAGAGCGAGCCCGTGTTCAGGACGGGCTGGGCGGCCCGGTCGCCGCACAGCACCACCATCAGGTTGCTGACCATGGCCGCCTTGCGCTCCTCGTCCAGCTCGACGATGCCCTGCTCGTTGATCCGTGCCAGTGCCTGCTCGACCATGCCGACCGCGCCCTCGACGATCTGCTGACGGGCCGCGACCACCGCACCGGCCTGCTGGCGCTGGAGCATCGCGGAGGCGATCTCGGGGGCGTAGGCGAGGTGGCTGAAGCGGGACTCGATGATACGGACGCCGGCGGCCTGGACCCGGGCGGTCAGCTCCAGGGCGAGCTTCTCGGTGATCTCCTCGGCGTTGCCGCGCAGCGACAGCGCGTCCTCGTCGTGGGCGTCATAGGGGTACTCGATCGCGATGTGCCGGACGGCCGCCTCGGTCTGGGTGGCGACGAACTCCAGGAAGTCGTCGACCTCGAAGAGCGCCTGGGCGGTGTCCTCGACCTGCCAGACCACGATCGAGGCCAGCTCGATCGGGTTGCCGTAGGCGTCGTTGACCTTCAGTACGGCGGTCTCGTGGTTGCGGACCCGGGTGGAGATCTTCCGGGCGCTGGTGAGCGGGTTGACCCAGCGCAGGCCGTCGGTGCGGATGGTGCCGACGTAGCGGCCGAAGAGCTGGATGA
This sequence comes from Streptomyces sp. NPDC001219, assembly GCF_053597915.1. Lineage (NCBI taxonomy): Bacteria > Bacillati > Actinomycetota > Actinomycetes > Kitasatosporales > Streptomycetaceae > Streptomyces > Streptomyces sp. NPDC001219. Next base: position 15,357 of record NZ_JBSFJF010000068.1, read on the forward strand.
CGCGGGCCTCGCCGGGCGCGACCATCTTCACGCCGGTCATGCAGAAGAACGAGGTGAGCAGCAGCACGACGCCACCGATGATCAGCGGGACCGCGGCCGCCTTGTTGCCGCCGTCGCCGAGTATGCCGCCGACGACGATCACGGCGATGCCCAGCGCGACGCCGAGCACGGTCAGCAGCAGGGCCAGTCCGCCCCCGATGCTGTGCGCCGGGACCTCGCGGACCTGCGGTCTGGGCATCTCGGGGGCGTCGACGGTGAGGTCGCCGCCGGTGTCGCCGGTGCGGTCGGCCGGAGTCTGGTCGGTCATGTGGTCCCCGTTTCTCCAGGTGCGGTGCGTGATGTCCACCGCATTTGGTGATGTCGCCAGTCTAGCAAAGTGTTATCACTTTAACGCCCGGCGGGCGGCGCCGTCCAGTGGTCCGCGGGGGATTCACGGCGGCAAGGCCGCAGGTGAGGGGGCGGTGACGAGCAAAACCCACTCCATGGTTCCGTCATGGCGGGTGCTGTTTGTCACGTCGGGAAAAGCCTTGATCGATGAGTATTTGTTTACAGATGCGGTGTTAGCTTCAACAGCTGAGTTAGCTGGGGGCGGAACGACTGGAGTTGCTGAAGCGATGGGCCGAGCGGAAGCGAGACGGGCGCGACAGGGGAGCGCTCGCCGTGCCAAGCAGACCGACGGGAAGTCCGGCATACGCCGCTTCTTCACCTGGAAGAAGCTCCTCGGAGCCTTTCTCGGGGTGTGCCTGCTGGGCATCCTCGGGTTCATCGGTCTGTACCTGTACGTGGACATTCCCAAGGGCAACAGCGCCGCCAAGCTCCAGAGCAACGTCTACAAGTACGCCAACGGCAAGGTCATGGCCCGGGTCGGCCAGGTCAACCGCGAGAGCGTCCCGATCGACCGGATACCCAAGGACGTCCAGCGCACCTTCGTCGCCGCGGAGAACAAGACCTTCTACGACGACTCCGGCGTCGACCTGAAGGGCACCCTGCGCGGTGTGCTCAACACCCTGCGGGGCCAGGGCAAGCAGGGTGGCTCGACGATCACCCAGCAGTACGTCAAGAACTACTACCTGAGCCAGGAGCAGACGGTTTCCCGCAAGCTCCAGGAGATCGTCATCTCGCTCAAGGTGGACAACAAGTTCAAGAAGGAAGACATCCTCGCCGGCTACATCAACACCAGCTACTACGGCCGCGGCGCCTACGGCATCCAGGCCGCCGCCCAGGCCTACTACGGCGTGGACGTCGAGAAGCTCACCGTCTCGCAGGGCGCCTACCTCGCCTCGCTGCTCCAGGCACCGAGCCAGTACGACTGGTCCAGCGCGACCAAGGCCGGCCAGAAGCGGGTCAAGGAGCGCTGGGCGTACACCCTCGACAACATGGTCGAGATGAAGTGGCTCTCCGCGGCGGACCGGGCCAAGCAGAAGTTCGACGTGCCGCAGGACCCCAAGCCGCTGCCCGGCGTGAGCGGCCAGACCAGCTACCTGGTCAAGCAGGCCAAGCAGGAACTCTTCGCCCAGGGCGTCGACGAGACCGAGTTCGAGGCCGGCGGCTGGACCGTCACCCTCGGCATCGACAAGAACAAGCAGCAGGCGCTGGAGAAGTCCGTCAAGCGCAAGCTCACCGACGACCTCGACCCCAAGAAGCGCAAGGTCGACGGGGACGCCCAGCTCGGCGCCACCTCGGTGGACCCCAAGACCGGGCACATCGTGGCGATGTACGGCGGCGAGGGCTATCCGAAGCACTACACGAACAACGCCACACGCTCCGACTACCAGCCCGCCTCCACCTTCAAGCCGCTGATCCTGGCGTCGGCGATGGAGAACAACGCGGTCACCCAGGACGGCGTGCCGATCACCCCGAACACGGTCTACGACGGCCGTAACCGCCGTCCGGTCGTCGGCGGCAGCATCCCCTTCGCGCCGCCGAACGAGGACGAGCAGCCGTACGGCAAGATCAGCGTCCAGTCGGCGACCAACAACTCCGTCAACGCGGTCTTCGCGCAGATGGGCGCGGACGTCGGCCTGGAGGAGATCAAGAAGACCGCGGTCAGCCTGGGCATGGACGGCTCCAAGATCGACGCCAAGCCCGCGATGACCCTGGGCACCATGGGCGCCAGCCCGCTCCAGATGGCCGGGGCCTACGCCACGCTCGACAACCACGGCGAGAAGGTCACCCCGACGCTGGTCAAGAAGGCGGTGCACCCCGTCAACGGCGTCCAGACCGAGGTCCCGCTCAAGGACCCGATCGGCGAACGCGTCCTCAGCCGCCGCACCGCCGACACCCTCACCTCGGTCCTGACCGGTGTGGTCAACGACGGCACCGCCTCGCAGTCCGTGAAGAACACCGCGTACGAGGCGGCCGGCAAGACCGGTACCTCCGACGACAACAAGTCGGCGTGGTTCGTCGGTTACACGCCCAAGCTGGTCACCGCGGTCGGCATGTTCGGTGAGTCCCCCAAGGGCGGCACCCAGGTGACCCTCAAGGGCACCGGCGGCGGCGGCCGGGTCAACGGCGGCGGCTACCCGGCCCGGGTGTGGGCCGACTACACGGAGTCGGCGCTGGGCGGCAACACCGGCGCGGAGTTCGACCTCGACACCGATCTCGGTGCCGGCGTCCCGCCGACCCCCACCCCGACGCCGAGCGACACCCCGTCGACCAGCCCGTCGCCGTCCGACTCGCCGAGCAAGAGCCCGTCGCAGACGCCGTCGAGCCCGAGCGTGCCGCCGACGAACAGCCCGAGCGGCAAGCCGTCGGGCCCGGCCACCCCGACCGACCCCAGCTCCCCGCCGCCGCCCGACGGCGAGGACGGCGGGGACACCGGCGGCAAGCCGACCGGCGGGGACGCCGGCGGCGCTGGCGCCAACAGGGACAGCCTGACCGGCTTCAACTGACGCCGGTCCCCGCACACGTGCCGCGGCCCCCACCTCGACGGTGGGGGCCGCGGCACGTGCACGGGGGAGGCGGGGTCTCAGCCCCCGTTCACCTTGTGGGCGATCCGGTCGCCCACGTTCTTGTCGATGTTGCGCCAGTACTGCAGCGCGCGGTCCAGCACCGGACGGCTGACGCCGTTGAGGAGATGGCCGGACACATTGCCGACCAGGCGGTCGCGGGCCGCGTCGTCGAGGACCTGGCGGACCATCGTGCCCGGCTGGCCGAAGTCGTCGTCGTCCCGGCGCAGCGTGTAGGCCTCGCGGACCATCTCGCCGCCGGTCTCCCAGCCCGCGGGCTCCCCGTAGCGCAGGGTGTCCGCCGCCGGGCCGCCGTAGCTGTTCGGGGCGTACGGCCGGGCCGCGCGGGACGGCTCGAACCGCATCGGGCCGTCCTTCGCGTACGAGTGGACGGGCGCGTGCGGCCGGTTGGGCGGCAGCTGGGCGTAGTTCGGGCCGATGCGGTAGCGGTGGGTGTCCGCGTAGGAGAACAGCCGGCCCAGCAGCATCTTGTCCGGCGAGGGACCGACACCCGGCACCATGTTGGACGGCTCGAACGCCGCCTGCTCGATGTGGATGAAGTAGTCCTCGGGGTTCTTGTTGAGCGTCATCCGCCCGACCTCGATCAGCGGGTAGTCGCCGTGCGGCCACACCTTGGTCAGATCGAACGGGTTGAACCGGTAGTCCGGGGCGTCCGCGAACGGCATGACCTGCACATACAGCGTCCACGACGGGGCGTTGCCGCCGTCGATGGCCTCGAAGAGATCACGCCGGTGGTAGTCGCCGTCCTCGCCGGCGATCCGGTCCGCGTCCTCCTGGGTGAGGAAGTCGATGCCCTGGTCGGTCTTGAAGTGGTACTTGACCCAGAACCGCTCGCCGCCGGCGTTGACCCACATGTAGGTGTGCGAGCCGTAGCCGTTCATGTGGCGGTAGGTCTTCGGGATGCCGCGGTCGCCCATCAGCCAGGTCACCTGGTGGGCCGACTCCGGCGAGAGCGTCCAGAAGTCCCACTGCATGTCGTTGTCGCGCATCCCGTTGTCCGGGCGGCGCTTCTGCGAGCGGATGAAGTCCTGGAACTTGATCGTGTCCCGGACGAAGAAGACTGGGGTGTTGTTCCCCACCAGGTCGTAGTTGCCGTCCTCGGTGTAGAACTTCAGCGCGAAGCCGCGGGGGTCGCGCCAGGTGTCGGGGGAGCCCTGCTCACCCGCGACGGTCGAGAACCGGGCCAGCATCTCGGTGGTCCTGCCCGGCTGGAACAGATCTGCCCTGGTGAACTGGCTGACGTCGTTGGTGACCTGGAAGAAGCCGTACGCGCCGGCGCCCTTGGCGTGCACCACCCGCTCGGGGACCCGTTCGCGGTTGAACTGGGCCATCTTCTCGATGAGGTAGTGGTCCTGGAGCAGGATGGGGCCGTCCGGGCTCACGGTGAGGGAGTGTTCGTCGCTCTCCACCGGAACGCCGGCGTTGTTCGTCGTGCGAGGGACGTTGTGCGCGGTGCTGGTCATGGAGGAGTACCTCCTGTTTCGACGGCGTGGGAGGAGGGGTGGGCAGTCCCGTATTGGGGCAGTCAGTCCCTTTCATCCACCCAAGCAGTCAACTACCCCGACGGCATGTCGGCAAGAGTTGGACCCCGTCCGGTCTCAGACGGGGTCCAACATGTGGGACGGGCGCCGGAAGCGCGGCAGGGCTCAGCGGCGCGGCGTCCCCGCGGGCATCGACAGCTCGAACCAGACGACCTTTCCCATGCTCAGCCGGGTCGCGCCCCAGCGCCGCGCCATCCGGTTCACGAGGTAGAGGCCCCGCCCGCCCTCGTCCGACGGCCGGGCCTGGCGCAGCCGCGGCAGCTGCGGGACGTCGTCACCGACCTCGCAGCGCAGTACGTCCGTTCGCAGCAACCGCAGCGTGATCGGCCGCTCCGCGTACCGCACGGCATTCGTCACCACCTCGCTGACCAGCAGCTCCAGCTGGTCGGTCAGCTCGTCCAGACCCCAGCGCGCCAGCGCCCGCCGGGCCAGCCGGCGGGCCTGCCCGGCGGTCTGCGCCTTCGGGTCCAGATACCAGTACGCGACATCGCTCGGCGCGATCCCGTCGAACCGGGCCGCCAGCAGCGCGATGTCGTCATCGCGGTCGCCGGGGCCCAGCATGTCCAGCACCTCGTCGCACATCGGCTCCAGCGGCGGCGGGTTGGGGCCGGTCAGCCGGGCCGTCTCCGCCAGCCGCTCCCGCAGCTGCTCGATACCGGTCCACACGTCCCGGATGCGCGACTCGACCAGACCGTCCGTATAGAGGACGAGCGTGGCGCCCGCGGGGGCGTCCAGTTCCACCGCCTCGAAGTCCACCCCGCCGACACCGATCGGCGCACCCGACGGCACCCGCAGCACCTCGGCGCGCCCGCCGCGGTGCAGCATCACCGGCGGCGGATGCCCCGCGTTGGCGATGGTGATGCGGTGCGCGACCGGGTCGTAGACCGCGTACATGCAGGTCGCCATACGGTCCGTGCCCAGCCGCTGGGCCTGCTCGTCGAGGTGGTGCAGCACCTCCTGCGGCGGCAGGTCCAGCCCCGCCAGCGTCTGCGCTGTGGTCCGCAGCTGGCCCATGATCGCCGCCGAGGTCATCGAGTGCCCCATGACGTCGCCGACCACCAGCGCCACCCGGCTGCCCGGCAGCGGGATCGCGTCGTACCAGTCGCCGCCCACCCGCGCGGTCTCCGCGGCCGGCAGATAGCGGCTGGCCAGCCGGACACCGGTGGGCTGCGGCAGCGAGTCGGGCAGCATGGTGCGCTGCAGGGCGTCGGCGATGTACGCCTCGCGGCCGTAGAGCACCGCCTTGTCCACACCCAGCGCGGTGTGCGTCGCCAGCTGCGCGGCCACCAGCAGATCGTCCGGCTCGAAGGCCGGCCGGTCCGGGCGGCGCAGGAACACCGCAGCGCCGATCACCCGGCGGCGCCCGCGCAGCGGCGCCAGGATCACCCGGTGCCCGCTGGGCAGTCGCGGGTCCGGACCCAGCAGCTCGGGCAGCGCCGTCCGCGCCGCCTGCGCCTCACCGAACAGCGGCCGTACGCCCCGCAGCACCTCGGCCAGCGGACCGCCGGGCTCCACCTCGGCCAGCTCGGCCGCGCTGCCGCCCATCGCCGGGCCCAGATCGGGCTGCGCGGGCAGCACCGGCAGCCGGCCGCCGTTGGTGTCCGGCTCCTCCGGAATCCGGTCGGTACGGCGCAGCCGCAGCACCACCGGCCCGGTCGGCCGCTCGTCGCCCACCGGCAGCGGGTCGCGCAGATAGACCAGGATCGCGTCGGCGAACGTCGGCACCGTCGCCCGGCACAGCCCCAGCACGATCTCGTCGAGGTCGATACCGCGGGCGATCCGCCGCGTCGCCGCCCCGATGAAGCGCAGCCGGTCACCGCCCGCCTGCCGGGCCGCGGCGACCTCACCGCTCTCCCCGGGATGGGCCGACCGGACCGGCGGCGCCGGCAGCGGGCCGGGCGGCGGACCGGCCGGCGCGGGCACCTGTGCTCCGGCGGCCTCCTCTGCCGCCGGCCGCGAGGTCTCACCGTGCGGGACGCCGGGAACCGCGGACCGGCCGCCGTGCGGCGCCTGCTCCGGCACCGTCCCGCCCGGCTCCGCACCGCGCGGCCGCGACCGCCCGGCGCCCGACGGGCCGCCCTCCCGCGGCCGCCCGACACCGTCACCGCCGTGCCGCGGGTGCGGCCCGTGATGCGGCTCCTCGCCCGGCTCGGGCGCCTCGGCGCGGCCCACCGCGCCCTGCGCCACCCGCCGTCCGGAACGGGCCGACTCCCGGCCCGCCCCGTCCGGCCGTCCGTTCGCCGGCATGGACACCTCCCCGTACGAGTCGCCGTACGCCTCCCCATACGGGACCGAGGCGTCGCGTCCGGCGGCCTGGCCGCCGCGGTGCGCGGCGGAGTGATCGGTGGCGCGCCCGCCGGAGTGCCCGGCGGCGGCACGGTCGGCGTCCGCCGACGGGTCCCGCCGCGCCGCGCCGTGGTCCGCGGCCGGCTCGCCGTCGTCGAGCCCGCCCGGTGAGCCGGCCGAGGCCGTGACGGTGGCACCGGCGAGACCTATGTCGTCACCGCCGCGCACCGCGAAGCCGGTGCCGGTCCCCGGCACGCACCCGGCCGCGCCGGGCTGCTGGAGGGCGCTGCGCGGGTCGGGGACCGCGCCGAGTGGCGCCGTCCCGGCCGGCCCCCGGGCAGGGGACAGCGAGGACGCGGCGGTCGGGGCCGACTGCCGCGATTCGTGGGAGGTGGGGTGCTCCGTCACGCGTGGGATTCCATCCGTCCGGGGCTGCGCGCCCGACGTGCCGCGTTCCGGGCGCGCCGACCGTGCGGCCGCGCCCGACGCGCTGCGTCTCAAGCGCGTCGCAGGTGCAGAAAGAGCTGGATCTCGGGTGGTACGTCCGTACTTGACGGGGCGTATGCGTAGGCATCCTCCCCGACGACGTCGAAACCCGCGGCGTGCACGACCCGGCGCAGATCGTCCCGCAGGTAACCCGATACCCGGACCGAGTTGCCCAGGAACGGAATCGTGAAGTCGTCCACATCCGCCTCGACCATCGACAGGGCGAGCAGCCCCTCAGGACGTAGGAGATCATGCAGCATGCCCAGTGCGTAAGGGATTTCCGCACGGGGCAGCATCAGCAGGGAGAAAAAAGCGGCAATACCGTCGAAGGAGCCGGTGCCACCGAGCCGGCCGCCGCGCAGATCGGCGATGTCCAGCCGGTGGAAGTCGGCGCCGGGGACGTGCTGCCGGGCCAGTCTGATCATGGAGGGGGAGAGATCGACACCCACGACGCGGTGCCCGGCGTCCGCGAGCTGGCGGGCGCTCGGCAGGCCCGTACCGCATCCGAGGTCCAGGACGCGCGAGCCGGCGGGCAGGGTGTCGGCAAGCCAGGCGCCCGAGGCGAGCTGGCCCTCCTTGTGCGGAAAGGCGTCGTCATAGCGGTTGCCGATGGCGTCGAACGCCTCGGCCTGGCCTGCCCGGTCCAGTGCTAACCGGTTCAGCCCTTCGTATCCGTCGTAGCTAGTCGCGCTCACGACCTCGCCCCTCCTGCGACCGCGGTCAAGTTCGTTTTCCAGTTCTGGAGTTGCGCCTGTGCAGTCTTGCGGAGGACGATCCTACGTTTGAAGGCCCGGGGCGCAGCAAGGGGGCTCGGCCCCGTCTCCCGGCCCGCGGGAAACAGCTTTGCCCATAGGCGCACCTTTCCACGGTTCGCCCCCTTCACTCACGTTGTTTCACTTCACTCCCTCACGACCGCAAACGCTCCGGTGCGCGGTCCCAGTCCTCCGGGAGCCGGGGAACATCCCAGGCCGGGTCGGGCCGCCAGTCCTCCCAGCCGTCGGCGAACGGGGCGCGCCAGGCCGTGATCTGTGCGATCGCGGCCCGCCCCGCCGATCTGACCTCGGCGGCCTGCGCGTCGGTCATCAGCCCGTCCCGCTGCGCCTGGGCGAACTCGTCCTCGTCCCGCCACTCCCAGTGCCGGTCCGGATAGACGCAGATGTCGAGAAAGTGATCCTCGGAGTCAATGCCGCCCGCCCAACGGCGGCGCGGCTCCTCCAGATTGACGTACCAGTTCTTGAACTGCCAGCCGCGCTCCCAGAAGAGCCACACCGACCAGGGGTCGCCGGGCCGGGCCAGTTTCAGCACACCGGTGCCGAACCAGTGGTCACGGGCGGTCCGGCGCGGCTTGGTGTAGCGGGTGGACAGCGGCTCGCGGTGCACCGGAGTCCCGTCGGCGAGCACGGGTTTGACGACGGCGGTGCCGGGCGCCATCCACACCGCCAGCAGGTCATCGGTGTCCTGGACAACGGTCACGGGACGGCAGATGTGGAACCGCCCGGCGTCGGCGTTGTCGCGGTAGCGCCAGAGGACGTGGTCCCCCGGCGCCCAGCGCGCCCCGTCCGCCGCCCGCTTCGCCCCGGCCGCCCCACGACCGCCGGCCGCCTCGCCTTCCGTCGTGTCCACCATGTCCGCTGTCATGAGCAGAGCTTAGTGGCGCGGCAGGACGCGCGCCGTGACGTGAGCCGCACCGGGCGTGACGAACGCGGTATCCTTCGCCGCCCCGTTGTTACGGGTGCGTCATCCGCAGCACATCCAGCGCCTCGTCCAACTGCGCCTCGCTCAGCAGCCCCCGCTCGACGTAGCCGCCCGCCAGGACCACCTCACGAATGGTCTTCCGCTCCGCGAGGGACTTCTTGGCGACCTTCGCGGCCTCCTCGTACCCGAGGTACTTGTTGAGCGGGGTGACGACCGAGGGCGACGACTCGGCGTACTCCCGGGCCCGTGCCACGTTCGCGGTGATCCCGTCGACCGTACGATCCGCCAGCAGCCGCGACACGTTGGCCAGCAGCCGCACCGACTCCAGCACGTTCTTCGCGATCACCGGCAGCATCACGTTCAGCTCGAAGTTGCCGGCCGCCCCGGCCGCGGCCACCGTCGCGTCATTGCCGGTGACCTGCGCCGCCACCATCAGCACCGCTTCCGGGATCACCGGGTTGACCTTCCCCGGCATGATCGACGAACCCGGCTGGAGGTCCGGCAGCGTGATCTCCGCGAGCCCGGTCCGCGGCCCCGAGGCCATCCACCGCAGATCGTTGGCGATCTTCGTCAGCCCGACCCCGATCGTCCGCAGCTGCCCGCTGGTCTCGACGACCGCGTCCCGTGCCCCCTGCGCCTCGAAGTGGTTGCGCGCCTCGGTCAGCGGCAGCCCGGTCACCCGTGCCACCTCCGCGATGACCGCGGCCGAGAACCCGGGCGGGGTGTTGATCCCCGTCCCCACCGCCGTGCCGCCCAGCGGGAGTTCCGCCAGCCGGGGCAGCGAGGCCCGCAGCCGCTCGACGCCGTACCGCACCTGGGCGGCGTAGCCGCCGAACTCCTGCCCCAGCGTCACCGGCGTCGCGTCCATCAGATGCGTCCGCCCCGACTTCACGACCTCGGCGAACTCCTCGGCCTTCCGCTCCAGGCTCTCCGCCAGATGCTCCAGCGCCGGGATCAGCTCGTCGAGCACCGCCGAGGTCGCCGCGATGTGGATCGACGAGGGGAAGACGTCGTTGGACGACTGGCTCGCGTTGACGTGGTCGTTCGGATGCACCTCCTGCCCCAGCCGCTCGCTCGCCAGCGTCGCGATGACCTCGTTGGTGTTCATGTTCGACGAGGTCCCGGAACCGGTCTGGAACACGTCGATGGGGAAGTGGTCGTCCCAGCGCCCCTCCGCGACCTCGGCCGCCGCCTCCTGGACGGCCGTCGCGATCTCCCTGTCCAGCACCCCCAGCTCGCCGTTGACCAGGGCGGCCGCGCCCTTGATCCGGGCCAGCGCCGCGATGTGCGCCCGCTCCAGCCGCTGCCCGGAAATCGGGAAGTTCGCCACCGCCCGCTGCGTCTGCGCCCGCCATTTCGCGTCCGCGGGCACCCGCACCTCACCCATCGAGTCGTGCTCGGTCCGGAAGCCGCCGGAGTCGCCGAATGCGCTGTTGTCGCTCATACCTATGTCAGTGCCCGGGAACCGCGATCTGTTCCCGGGCACCGCCCGGATGTCACCTGCCTGCGGGGCATCCCCCGTGCGGACGCGTCCCCTTCGCCCCGGGCCGTGACCGCTCCCGTTCGCCCCGGCCGTGACCGCTCCCGCGCCGACGGCGGCGGCCGGCCGGCGGCCCGGCTTCCGCGCCCGGTCAGGAGACGTCCGCGAGCAGGTAGCCGCCGAAGGTCAGGGCGAAGGCGAGCACGACGTACACGGGCAGCGACAGCAGCGGTGCGAAGGCGACGAGTGTGAACGGCAGACGGCGGCCGGGCGTGAACCGGCCGTGCGGGCCCCGCACTTCCGCTTCCAGGCCGAGACGTTCCGCGGCGCGCCCGGACACGGTCACGCCCGCCCCGGCGGGCCCGCGGCGCAGCGCCCTCCGCGGAGTTGGCCGTCATGGCCGTGCACGCTACCCCGCACCGGAAGGGCGGCGGCCAGACGGCCGGCGGCCCCTGACGCCCCCGTCCCGCACCCCACGCCCCGAATCCCCGACTCCCCCTTCCCGGACCGGAGCAACCCCCGCCCCGGACACCCGCCTTGAGCGACTGCTCAAAACGCTCTACGCTGCGTTTGAGCACTCGCTCAAAACGAGGAGGGGAAGCCGCATGGGGCTGTACGTGGAGGCCCGCATCCGTGCCGGGCTCGACGAGGTCTGGGACCGCAGCCAGCTGCCCGACCGGCATCAGCGCTGGGACCTGAGATTCACCGAGATCGACTATCTCCCGTGCGCGCCGGGCGAGCCGCAGCACTTCCGCTACGCCACCCGCGTCCTGCCGCTGCTCACGGTGCACGGCACCGGCGTCTCGGCCGGTGAGCGCAACCGGCCCGACGGCACCCGGACTTCCGCCCTCCGCTTCTCCTCCGCACACCCGCTGTCGCTCATCGAGGAGGGCCGCGGGTACTGGCGGTACGTCCCGGACGGCGACGCGCTGCGGTTCCTCACCGGATACGACTACCGGCCGCGCTGGGGACGCTTCGGCCGGATCGTCGACCGGCTCGTCTTCCGGCCGCTCATGGGCTGGGCCACCGCCTGGTCCTTCGACCGGCTGCGGCTGTGGTGCGAGCGCGGGATCACCCCCGAGCGGTCGCTGCGCCACGCCCTCGCCGAGGTGTTCGTCCGCATCGCCGCCGTCCTCGTCACCGCAGCCGTGGTCCCCGCCGCCGTGGCTGTCGGCCCCGTCCTCGCCGTGGCGGGCGCCGCGCTGCTGGTGCCGCCGCGGTCCGTCACCCCCGCGGCCCGCCGCTGTCTGCGCCGCCCGCCGAAGCGCGCCGCCGGACGCGGCGGCAACGCCGCCCCCACCGCCCTCCTCGCCACCCTGGAGCAGTCATGACGTCCCTCTTCCAGCGTGCCCTGGGCGCCGACTTCGACCGGCTCCACCCGCAGATCCAGCGGCGCTTCTCCGTCGGGACCGACAGCGGTGAGGCCTGCGTCGGCCGTGGCTCGATGGACCGGATCTGGCACGGCCGCAGCTTCGTCCGGCCGTTCCTCGCCCTCGGCGGCAGCCGCAACATCCTCGTCCCGCAAACCGGCCGGAACGTCCCCTTCGTCATCGAGAACGTCCCCTACACGGACTCCTTCGGCCGCGAGACCGTCACCTTCGTCCGGACCTTCGCCTTCCCCGGCCGCCCGCGCCGCTTCGACGCCACCATGGTCTTCAGCCCGGAGCGCGGCTGCGTCGTCGACTACCTCGGCACCCACCAGCACCTCGCCACCGACCTGCACTTCACGGTGGACGACAGCGGCGCCCTGATCATCCGCTCCGGCGCACACCGCTTCCGGGAGGGGCCGGTCGACGTCCGGGTACCGGACCTGATCGGGGGCGACGCCGTGGTGCGCGAGTCGTACGATGAGACGGCCGGGCGTTTCCGTATCCAGGTACGGGGCGCCAACCGGCGGTTCGGTCCGCTCTTCGGCTACGAGGGGTCCTTCTCCGCCGAGTTCGTGAACGTCGCCGAGCGCGGAGTGCGCGCCGGGCTGCGTCCCCTGCGCGAGGAGATCCGAACATGAGCGCCGACACCCGTACGAAGCTGCTCGCCGGCGCGCTGCAGACGCTCATCGAGCAGGGCATCGCCAAGACCTCGGCCCGCAGCATCGCCGCCGCCGCAGGAGTCAACCAGGCGCTGGTCTTCTACCACTTCGGCAGCGTCGACGAACTCCTCGCCGCCGCCTGCCGGTACGGCGCGGAACAGCGCGTCGTGCACTACCGCGAACGCTTCGCGCAGGTCGACAGCCTCGCCGAACTCCTCGAACTGGGACGGGAACTGCACACCGAGGAGCGCGCCGCCGGCCATGTCGCCGTCCTCGCCCAGCTCCTGGCCGGCGCCCAGAAACAGCCCCGGCTCGCCCCCGCGACCGTCGCCGGACTCGCCCTGTGGATCGAGGAGATCGAACAGGTGCTGGCACGGGTACTGGCCGGGACCCCGATCGCCGCGTTCGTGGACGTCACCGGCCTCTCCCGGGCAGTCGCGGCGGGCTTCGTCGGCCTGGAACTGTACGAGGGCGTCGACCCGGAAGGCGCACTGGGAGCCCTGGACGCACTGGAACAGCTCTCCGGCCTCCTCGGCGTCCTGGAAGACCTGGGCCCGGTCGCCCAACGAGCGGTCCGCGCCCAGCTCCGGCGCGGCACCGCCCGACGCGCCCGAACGGCACCGGACGCCCGTTAGCCGCGGCCGGCTTCGGACGGGAAGGGGAACATCTCGTTTCCCCCTGCGGGCAGGCGGCGCTGTGGTCAACTGAGCGCTATCTGGCTGTAGACGAGGGGATGATCGTGGATGCCGAGCGTCTCTGTGCACACCTGTGGCAAGGGCCGGAGTGCGTTGACCGGGTGGGGTTCCCGCCGGGGAGTTCTTCGCGCGCTTCCGCTGGTGGCCGTCCTGCTCGCGGGCACCGTTTCCTGCGGAGGAGATTCCGAGCCCGCGTCGAGCGGCAAGGACCGTTCGACGAGGCCCGTGGCGAGTCCCTCGGCGGGGGCCAAGTCCCCCCGGCCGGAGGTGAAGGGACTGGTCACCCTGGCGGGCACCAATTTCGCCGTCTTCGACGTGAAGACCGGCAAGGAGACAGTGGACGCGTTCCTGCCGCATGACGCCAAGCCCAACGTGTGGAAGAGGGAAGCCTTTTCCTCCGACTGGCGCAACGTCGTCTGGACCACCGGCGAGGGCGAACTCTTCATCGGGGGCTACACAGACGTCGGGCGCGGGACCGGTCTCTACGGGAAGAAGCCCCTGAGGATCGGCGGTCGGCCGACATACTCCGGAGGGAAGCCCGGATACGCCCAGCCTCGGTTCGGCCCCGATGGGACGAGGGTGTACTTCCTGGCCAACAACGAAACGGTGTACTCCGCCGACCCGGAGAAGCCTGCGGACCTCAGGAAGGAACTGGCTCTCCCGAAGGGCACGTTCTCCGCGGACGATGAGCTGACCTGGGACATCACGGATGCCGGTGACGTGGTGAAGACCAAGGGCAGTCACCCCGGGAAGACACTTGAGGCGACCAGCTCCGACGGGACGAAAACCATCGTCCACACCGACCACGGCTGGTTCCTGAAGGAGAAGGGCAGCTCCGCGGAGCCGAAGCTGCTGTTCGAGAAGCTGGTGACCTCCGACGGAAAGCCCGTGCAGGTCTACGCCGACTTCGGTCCGGGGCTCGACATCATCGGTTGGTACTGAGCGCGGCCGGCCGTCGCGGGTCAGACCTCCCGTACCGCCGCAGCCGGCGGTGGCATGTCGTCCCAGGTGTGCCACGAGCCCCTGGCGGGTGCCAGGGGCTCGTGGGTGGTGCTGCGAGCGGGTCAGCTCCCCGAGCGCACCGGAATGCTGGTGAACGTGGGCGCCGGGGCCGGGTCCTGGAAGAAGTCGTTGCCCTTGTCGTCGACGACGATGAAGGCGGGGAAGTCCTCCACCTCGATCTTCCAGACGGCTTCCATGCCGAGTTCCTCGTACTCCAGGACCTCGACCTTCTTGATGCAGTCCTGGGCCAGACGGGCCGCGGGGCCGCCGATGGAGCCGAGGTAGAAGCCGCCGTGGGTGCCGCAGGCGTCGGTGACCTGCTGGGAGCGGTTGCCCTTGGCGAGCATGATCTTGGAGCCGCCGGCGGCCTGGAACTGCTCGACGTAGGCGTCCATCCGGCCCGCCGTGGTGGGGCCGAAGGAGCCGGAGGCGTAGCCCTCGGGGGTCTTGGCCGGGCCCGCGTAGTAGACGGGGTGGTTCTTGAGGTACTCCGGCATCTCCTCGCCGGCGTCCAGCCGTTCCTTGATCTTCGCGTGGGCGATGTCGCGGGCGACGACCAGCGTGCCGGTGAGGGCGAGACGGGTCTTGACCGGATGCTTGGTCAGCTCGGCCAGGACGTCGTCCATGGGGCGGTTGAGGTCGATGGCGACCGCGTCGAGGTCCGCGCCCGCGCCCTCGGTCAGCTCCTCCTCCGTCGTCTCCGGGAGGAAGCGGGCCGGGTCGGTCTCCAGCTGCTCCAGGAAGACGCCCTCGGCGGTGATCTTCGCGACGGCCTGGCGGTCGGCGGAGCAGGAGACCGCGATGGCGACCGGGCAGGACGCGCCGTGGCGCGGCAGGCGGACGACGCGGACGTCGTGGCAGAAGTACTTGCCGCCGAACTGGGCGCCGATGCCGATCTTCTGCGTCAGCTCGAAGACCTTCTCCTCCAGCTCCTTGTCCCGGAAGCCGTGGCCGGTGGGGGAGCCCTCGGCGGGCAGCTCGTCGAGGTAGTGCGCGGAGGCGTACTTGGCGGTCTTGAGGGCGTACTCGGCCGAGGTGCCGCCGACGACGATCGCCAGGTGGTACGGCGGGCAGGCCGCGGTGCCCAGCGAACGGATCTTCTGCTCCAGGAACTTCATCATGGAGGCCTCGTTGAGGACCGCCTTGGTCTCCTGGAAGAGGAAGGACTTGTTGGCGCTGCCGCCGCCCTTGGCCATGAAGAGGAACTTGTAGGCGCCGCCGTCGGTCGCGTACAGCTCGATCTGCGCCGGGAGGTTGGAGCCGGTGTTCTTCTCGTCCCACATGGTCAGCGGGGCCATCTGCGAGTAGCGCAGGTTCAGCTGGGTGTAGGCGTCGTAGATACCGCGGGAGAGGGCCGCCTCGTCGCCGCCCTCGGTCAGGACCTGCTGGCCGCGCTTGCCCATGACGATCGCGGTGCCGGTGTCCTGGCACATGGGCAGGACGCCCGCGGCGGCGATGTTGGCGTTCTTGAGCAGGTCGAGCGCGACGAAGCGGTCGTTGGCGCTGGCCTCGGGGTCGTCCAGGATCTTGCGGAGCTGGGCGAGGTGGGCCGGGCGCAGATAGTGCGAAATGTCGTGCATCGCCTCGGCGGCCAGCTTGCGCAGCGCCTCCGGCTCGACCTTGAGGAACGTCCGGCCGTCGGCCTCGAAGGTGCTCACGCCCTCCGAAGTGACGAGACGGTACGGGGTGGTGTCCTCACCTACGGGGAGCAGGTCGGTGTAGGCGAATTCCGGCATTGAAGGTCATTCCTTACTCGGAGAGGTCCGGCTGGCATCTACGGCAGCGCCTGCACAGCGTAGAACCCTGGCACCGGCGCGCCGCTGTGAGGTAAGGCTCAGTTGGCGCGTGGCCGGGTCTGTTCGATCCCTAGTCGCGATCTATCGCGTTTCGATACGCTGGGCCGGTGGATGCAGACAACGGGGGACGTCCGGGCCCTGAGAACCCGCCCGGACCGCTTCAGAAACAGGACCGGACCCAGGAGCGGCAGCCGCTGGACCTGACCAAGACGGCGGTTGGGGCGCCGGCGCCGCCCGCGGTGGCCGAACGCGATATCCGGGCGTCCGACGCGGACCGCGACCGGATCGCCGAGATCCTCCGCGAGGCGCTCGCGGAGGGCCGGCTGGACCCGGAGGAGCACGCGGAGCGGATCGACGCGGTCTACCGCGCCAAGACCATGGGCGAACTGGAGCCCGTGGTGCGGGACCTGCCCGCCGGGGGCGGCAGCCGGCCGCGGCCGGACGCGGGCGGCTACGCCTACGGGCCCGCCGCCCCGGTTCCCGGCCAGAATCTCGTCGCCGTCTTCAGCGCCGCCGTCCGCAAGGGCCGCTGGCAGGCCCCGGCGCGGATCAACGCCGTGGCGTTCTTCGGCAGCGTCGAGATCGACCTGACCGAGGCGGTCTTCGCGCAGCAGCACATCCAGATCAATGCCACGGCGGTCTTCGGCAGCGTCGAGATCCGGGTCCCGGAGAACGTCACGCTGCACAGCAACGGCTCCGGCATCCTCGGCAGCTTCGAGGTCGAGACCCATGACGCGGAGGACGCCGACGCCCCGCAGGTCCAGGTCGACGGCTATGCGGTGCTGGGCAGTGTAGAGGCCAGGCCCAAGCGCGGCGCCTGGATTCGCGATCTGCGCGACCGGCTGCGCGAGGGGCACCGGGAGCTGCGCCGGCAGCTGCGCGACGACCACCGCGACCACCACGAGCGGCTGCTGGACGAGCACCGCGACCGCCACCGGCGGCTGCGTCAGGAGCAGCGGGAGTGGCGCGAGTGGCACCGCGCCGAGCGCCGTGAGCGTCAGGAGCGCCGGGACCGGTTCCGTAAGGGCGAGGACGGCTGAGGGCGGCACGGGGCGGCCGGCGGTCGTGACCGGCGGGCGGGCCGAGGGGGCGCGCGGAGGCGGGAACGGGCGGATGTTCCGGGGGAGTCCGCCGGTGTGCGTGGGCGTTCTCGGCAGGTTTGTCCGCCGTCGCTTGTCCCGTTGTCGCACGATCGCCACGGTGTGCATAAGCGTGCGCACAGCGGGTAGGGCTGGTGCATCGTCTCTCGTACGGCTGCGGGGTGCGGAAAAAGGCCGTGCGCAGCGAGACGGGCAAGGGTGATTCTCGCGCCGAAGCCGTCGTCAGGAGTAGACCGTGCTGCTACCGCAACAGCCCCTGCAGGATGCCGCTGTCGTTCCGTCCCAGCAAGTGCCTGCGCGCGACGAGGCCGGCCCCTGGCATTCGGAGGCGGTGTGCCGCCGGGACGAAGCCGGGCTGTTCTTCGCCCCGTCCAAGGAGCCCACCGCCGCCCGGCTGGCCAGAGAAGAGGCCGCGAAGCGGGTCTGTGCCCGCTGCCCCGTGATGGTCGAGTGCCGGGAGCACGCGCTGCTCCAGCCCGAGCCGTACGGCGTGTGGGGAGGTCTGACCGCGGCCGAGCGCCGGGTCGTGCTCACCCGCCGGCGCCGCCGTGAGAGCGAGCTCCAGCGCACGGCCCGTATGCCCGCGGCGGGCTGACCGCCGCGGCACCGGCTCCGGCCCGCACGGCGCATCACAGACGCAGGGGTCACGTCGCCCCCGCCGGAGACTCTCCGGCGGGGGCGAGGTGTGTGTACGGGGCGGGCCCTCGGGCCTCCGCCTAGCTGGGGCGCTCGAAGTCCACCGAGCTGTAGGCACGCAGCTTCGACAGCCGGTGCTGGGAGTCGATCTGGCGGATGGTGCCGGACTTGGAACGCATCACCAGGGACTGGGTGTAGGCGTTCTCGGCGCGGTAGCGGACACCGCGGAGCAGTTCGCCGTCGGTGATGCCGGTGGCGACGAAGAAGACGTTGTCACCGCGGACCAGGTCGTTGATCTCCAGCACCTGGTCCAGGTCGTGCCCGGCGTCCAGCGCGCGCTGCCGCTCCTCGTCGTCCTTGGGCCACAGCTTGCCCTGGAAGGTGCCGCCCAGGCACTTCAGCGCACAGGCCGCGATGATGCCCTCGGGGGTCCCGCCGATGCCCAGCAGCAGGTCCACGCCGGTGCCCTCACGGGCGGCCATGATCGCGCCCGCGACATCGCCGTCGGAGATGAACTTGATCCGCGCCCCGGCCTCCCGGACCTCCTTGACCAGCCCGTCGTGACGGGGACGGTCCAGGATGACCACCGTGACGTCCTCGACCGCGGACCGCTTCGCCTTGGCGATCCGCTTGATGTTCACGGCCACCGGGGCGTTGATGTCGACGTAGTCGGCGGCCTCCGGGCCGGTGGCCAGCTTGTCCATGTAGAAGACCGCGGACGGGTCGAACATCGAGCCGCGCTCGGCCACCGCCATCACGGAGACGGCGTTCGCCATGCCCTTGGCGGTCAGCGTCGTGCCGTCCACCGGGTCCACGGCCACGTCGCACTCCGGGCCGGTCCCGTCGCCCACGCGCTCGCCGTTGTAGAGCATCGGGGCGTTGTCCTTCTCGCCCTCCCCGATGACCACGACGCCGTTCATCGAGACGGTGTGGATCAGGGCACGCATGGCCTTGACCGCCGCGCCGTCCGCGCCGTTCTTGTCACCGCGCCCCACCCAGCGGCCCGACGCCATGGCACCGGCCTCGGTCACCCGGACGAGCTCCAGGGCGAGGTTGCGGTCCGGAGCCTCCGGGCTGACCTCGAGGGGGGACGGGAGATGATGCTCGGTCATCGAGCGCACCTTTCTGATACGGCGACGGCCGTGGAGGATGAGGGTGATACCGACCTTATCCGTACCGCGCCAAAATGAGCAGAGGGCCCTACGCATGAGCGGCAGCGGGAGAGCGGGGTACCGGGCGTCTGCGCAGGTGACGGGCGTCACCGGGGGGCCTGTCGGGTCCGCTCCGGCCATAGGGGACCATAGGGATGTGGCAGGTATGCGAGGCAGGCAAACGGTGCGGGACATGGTCCTGTCGCTGGCGGTGATCGGCATCCTCGTCGGGGCGATCTACATCTTCATCCCGCACGACGAGAGCGCGGACGCGGCGAAGGGCGCGGTCAAGAGGGTCGACTACCGCGTCGAACTGATCACGGCCCGGCGGACGGCACCGTACGCGGTCGCCGCGCCCGAGGGGCTGCCCAAGACCTGGCGCGCCACCTCCGTCTCGTACAAGGCGAGCGACGACGGCAAGGGCGGCGCCTGGCACCTGGGCCTGCTCGATCCCGAGCAGGAGTACGCGGCCGTCGAGCAGAGCGACGGAGTGCCGCGGGAGTTCATCAAGGACGTCACGCTCGGCGCCACCAAGGCCGAGGGCAAGCAGGCCGTCGGCAGCAAGAAGTGGGACCGTTACCAGGGCGACAAGTACCGCGCGCTGGTCCGTGAGGAGTCCGGTGTGACCACGGTCGTCACGGGCACCGCGCCGTACGGGCGGCTGGCCGACCTGGCCGCCGCGCTGGTGGCGAAGAAGGGCTGAAAAGCAGGGCCTGATGGCCCGGAAACGCGTATGAGGCCGCCGCACCCGGGAGGGGTGCGGCGGCCTCAGTGCGTGGAGCGGCACCCCGGCGGGGCGCCGCGGCCGGCTTCCGCGGGGCGGGCTCAGACGGCGGTGACGGCCTCGTCGAAGGTCAGCCGCGGCGAGCGCGGGAAGAAGGCGTCGTCGCCCGGCTTGCCGAGGTTGATGACCAGGAAGGACTTCTGCTTGCCGTCGCCGAAGAACTCCTTGTCGATGCCGGAGAAGTCGAAGCCGGTCATCGGGCCGGCGGCGAGACCGGCGGCGCGGACGCCGACGATGAAGTAGCCGGCCTGGAGGGTGGCGTTCTGGGTGCCGGCCACCTCGCGGGCCGCGGCCTCGGAGAAGAAGGAGTCCTTGATGCCCGGGGCGGCGGGGAAGAGCTTCGGCAGCTTCTCGTGGAAGTCCAGGTCCACGGAGAGGACCGCCGTCAGCGGTGCGCTGAGGGTCTTCGGGCCGTTGGCGCCCATGGCGTGGGTGACCAGGCGCTGACGGGCCTCCTGGGAACGGACCAGGGTGATCCGCAGCGGCGTCTGGTTGAAGGCGGTCGGGCCGTACTTGACCAGGTCGTAGACGGCCTGGATCTGCTCGTCCGTCACCGGCTCGTCCGTGAACGTGTTGGCGGTCTGGGCCTCGCGGAACAGGAGGTCCTGGGCGGCGGCGTCAAGGGCGAGAGACATGAAAGGCACCTCGGTGGGTCAGCTGGGGGGTTCGGGTTCGGCGGTCCTGGCGGCGCCGGTGGGTGCGGAGCCGTCGCAGGGTGCCACCAGGGTCACTGTAGACGGGATAGATTAAGGTTCAACTAAAATTGGATCGCTGTGAGTCGGCTCACAGGAACCAGCTCCGCCCCGGGGTCCGGGGCGTGACGGAAGCCTAAGGGGGTGTCCGCGGCGTCCCGTCCGGCTCGCGGCGCCTAGGACCTGTCGTCAAACTCCCGCCTGCCCCGCGGCGCCTGGCACGCACGCTCGCTGCGTTGTCGGGTTCGCCCCGATACACCCAGTATCGGG
>NZ_JBSFJF010000069.1:0-35617 GCF_053597915.1 Streptomyces sp. NPDC001219
CCCCCCTCCTCCCCCTTCGGGGGAGGGGGCGGGGCGGGGGCGGGGTCGGGGGTGGGGAGGGTGAGGGGGTGAGGGGGACGGGGCCACCGCTCAGGGGTGTTCGGCCGTCAGATAGCGCTGGACGGTGGGCGCCAGCCAGGCGATGACCTCGTCGTGGCTGAGGCCGACGGCCGGCGGGAGGTGGAGCACGTAGCGGCACAGCGCCATGCCGAGTATCTGGGAGGCGATCAGTGCGGCGCGGGTCGGCGCCTCCTCGGGGACCGGGCAGACCGCGGCGAGGACCGGCTTGATCTGCTCGGCGAACACCCCGCGCATGCGTTCCGCGCCCGCCTCGTTGGTGACGCCGACCCGCATCATCGCGGTCAGCGTCTCGTCGCACTCCCAGCGCTCCAGGAAATGGCGTACGAGCCGGGCGCCCGCCTCGTCGCGCGGGTGGTGGGTGAGGTCCGGGGCGTGCACCTCGATCTCGGAGGCGGCCGCGAAGAGGCCGGCCTTGTTGCCGTAGTAGCGCATCACCATCGACGGGTCGATCGCGGCGTCCCTGGCGATGGCGCGGATGGTGGCGCGCTCGTAGCCGTCCGCGGCGAAGCGGTCCCTGGCGGCGGCGAGGATCGCGGCCCGGGTCGCGGCGGAGCGGCGGGGGCGGGCGGGGTCGGCCGCCTCGCCCGGCGCGGGTGCGGCGGGCGGCGCGGCGGACGCCGTGGCGGGGGCGGCTCCCGGCCCGGCATCCGTGGAGGGGACGTGTTCGGCCATGCCCACAACAGTAGGCCAACGCTTGTTGACATGCCAGGCCTGACCGCCCTACGCTTGCCAACAAGCGTTGACCAACATGCGTTGGCACTGCCACTGGAGGCGGAGACCATGGATGCCATGAACCGCAAGACCGGCCCGGACGACGCGACGAGGGCCGAGGGAACCCGCGCGGCGCGCGACACGGACGTCCTCGTCGTGGGCGCCGGCCCGACCGGCCTGCTGCTGGCCGGAGACCTCGCCGAGGCGGGGCTGGGGGTCACCCTCCTGGAGCGCCGCCCCGCCAGGATCAGCAACCTCACCCGCGCCCTGGTCGTGCACTCCCGCACCCTGGAGCAGCTCGACGCCCGCGGCCTCGCCGACGAGCTGATCGCCGGTGGCCATCCGGTCACCGGCCTCCGCCTCTTCGGCCGGGCCACCATCGACCCGACCCGGCTCCGCTCCCGCTTCCCCTTCGTCCTGGTCACGCCCCAGTACGAGGTCGAGCGGCTGCTGGAGCGCCGGGCCCGGCGGGCCGGTGTCACCTTCCGGCACGACTCCGAGGTGCTCGGCCTCGACCAGGACGCCGAGGGGGTGACGGTGCGCTTCCGGACCGCCGAGGGCCTCGGCGCCGTCCGCGCCGCCTATGCGGTCGGCACCGACGGCGTCCGCAGCACCGTCCGGGAAGCGGTCGGCCTGCCGTTCCCCGGCAGGTCCGTGATCCGGTCCCTGGTGCTCGCCGATGTCCGGCTGGCCCAGGAGCCCGAGTCACCCCTCACCCTCCAGGCCAACGGCGACGCGTTCGCGCTGATCGCCTCGTTCGGCGGCGGCTGGTACCGCGTCATCGGCTGGAACCGCCACCGCCAGGCCGACGACGACGCACCCGCCGGCCTCGACGAGATCCGCGAGCTGACCCGGCTCGCCCTCGGCAGTGACTACGGCATGCACGACGCCCGATGGGTCTCCCGCTTCCACAGCGACGAGCGCCAGGTCCCCGACTACCGCGTCGGCCGTGTCTTCCTCGCCGGTGACGCCGCGCATGTCCACTCCCCCGCCGGCGCCCTAGGCATGAACACCGGTCTGCAGGACGCCGCCAACCTCAGCTGGAAACTGGCCGCGGTGCTCCGGGGCCGCGCCGCCGACAGCCTGCTGGACAGCTATCAGGCCGAGCGCCACCCGGTGGGCCGGCAGGCCCTGCGCAGCAGCGGCGCCCTCATCCGGATCGCCCTGCTGCACAGCGCCCCCGGACTGGCCGTCCGCTCCCTCGCCGCCCAGCTCGTCAATCATCTGCCGCCACTGTCCCGCAGGGCGGTCCGCACGATCTCCGGTCTCGGCATCGCCTATCCGGCCGGGCCCGGCGCCCACCCCCTCGCGGGCCACCGCGCCCCCGACATCCGGCTTGCGGGCGGCGGCCGCCTCTACGAACTCCTCCGCCGGGGCCGGTTCGTCCTCATCGCTCCCGCCGACGAGCCCGGCCTCGCGGCGACGGCGGCGGACGGCGGGGACTCCCCGCGCCCCGCCGAGGCGGGTGTGGTGACCGCCTCCTGGCGGAGCGCCCGCCGCACCGCCCTGCTGGTGCGCCCCGACGGCTATATCGCCTGGGCCACCGACGCCACCGCCCCCGCCGCGCGCGCCGCGGCACTGCGGAGCGCGCTCACCCACTGGACCGGCGCCGAGGACGCCGCTGCCATAGCCACCGCCCTCACCCCGCCAGCACATGCCGCAGATATGAGCGCGGGTCGCTGAGATAGCGCCGCCAGTGGTCGACCAGCCCCAGCTCCGCCCACTCCACCCGCCGCATCCCGTGCTCGCCGACCTCGACGATCTCGGCGCCGGGCAGCGCCGTCAGCAGCGGGGAGTGGGTGGCGCAGATGATCTGCGCGCCACCGCTCCCCAACTCGTCCATCAGGCCCACCAGTTCCAGGCAGGAGGAGAAGGACAGGGCCGCCTCCGGCTCGTCCATCACATACAGGCCGCGCTGCGCGAACCGCTCCCGGAAGGCCATCAGAAAGCCCTCGCCATGGCTCATGTCGTCCGGGGACCGCGACAGCTTCAGCGCGCTCCGCTCCCGGTTCAGTGCCTCCATCGCCGTCTCGGCCCGGAGGAAGAACCCCCGCCGACGGACCCGCGGCCCGCGCACCATCCGGCGCCCCTCGTGCGTCGGGTCGAACCGCATCAGCCCGCCGAGCAGGGAGGCCTCCCGTGAGCTGGCGTACTTGTATCCGGCCGAACCGCCGTAGGAATCCAGCCCGAAACCCTCCGCCAGCGCCTCGGCCAGCGTCGACTTCCCCGAGCCGTTCTCCCCCACCAGGAAGGTGACCGGCGCGCCGAAGGCCAGTCCCTCCTCGGCCAGCTGGCGCACACACGGCACCGTCCAGGGCCAGCCGTCCTCGGCTCTCCCCGCCCCCTCCGGAACGTCCACGTAAGCCCGTTCGATCAGCATGCCCCCGAAGCTCTCACACCCCACTGACAGCCACCCCGCCCACGAGCCCACCCCGCTACAGCCACCCACCAACCACCGGCCCGCCGCGCGCCCACCGCGCCACAAGCCACCCACCAACCGCCAACCGCCAACCGCCAACCCGCCACGAGCCACCCCACCGACACTCCCCCACCCCGGCCACCCCGGGCGCCCGGGCGCCCGCCCACCCGCTCCGTACGATTTCCCCATGCTCATCGCCCGCTCCGCAGCGCTGTTCGTCGTCGCCGCCCTCTTCGAGATCGGTGGCGCCTGGCTGGTCTGGCAGGGCGTCCGCGAGCACAGGGGCTGGGCCTGGATCGGCGCCGGAGTGCTCGCGCTCGGTGTCTACGGCTTCGTCGCCACGCTCCAGCCGGATGCCGCGTTCGGCCGCATCCTCGCCGCGTACGGCGGTGTCTTCGTCGCCGGATCGCTGGCCTGGGGCATGGTCGCCGACGGCTACCGCCCCGACCGCTGGGACGTGATCGGCGCGCTGGTCTGCCTGGCCGGCATGGCGGTGATCATGTACGCCCCCAGAGGACGTTGACCCGCCTGCATATCCTGGCGGCGGACCGTCTTTCCCGGCTCGTGAGGAGCAGGGGCCCCATCGCTCGAGGAGACTGCATGACCGCCGAGGCCCGTACCGCCGTCGTCACCGGAGCGAGCAGTGGCATCGGCGCCGCCACCGCGCGGGCGTTGGCCGCGGCCGGCTACCACGTGGTGCTCACCGCCCGACGCAAGGACCGCATCGAGGCGCTCGCCGCCGAGCTGCCGGACGCCGAGGCCTACGCGCTCGACGTCACCGACCGCGCCGCCGTGGACGCCTTCGCGGCCGAGCTCGGCCGCCTCCCCTCCGTCGACGTCCTGGTCAACAACGCCGGGGGCGCGCTCGGCGCGGAGCCGGTCGCCACCGGCGACCCCGCCGACTGGCGGACCATGTACGAGGTCAATGTGCTGGGCGTGCTCCATGTGACCCAGGCGCTGCTGCCCGCGCTCACCGCCTCCGGCGACGGCACCGTCGTCGTGCTCTCCTCCACCGCGGGCCACGGCACCTACGAGGGCGGCGGCGGCTATGTCGCCGCCAAGCACGGTGCGCATGTCATCGCCGAGACCCTCCGCCTGGAGCTGTGCGGCGAGCCGGTGCGGGTCATCGAGGTCGCCCCGGGCATGGTCAAGACCGACGAGTTCGCCACCACCCGCTTCCGTGGCGACACCACCAAGGCCGCCAAGGTCTACGAGGGCGTCGACCAGCCGCTCACCGCGGACGACGTCGCCGACACCATCACCTGGGCGATCACCCGCCCCTCCCATGTCAATGTCGACCTGCTGGTGGTCCGCCCCCGCGCCCAGGCCTCCAACTCCAAGGTCCACCGCAGCGGTTGAGACGCGCGGCGGGGCCGCCCCTGCCGGGGGTGACCCGGCCGGTGCCGCCCCGTCTCAGTGCTTGAAGGCGGCCGCCTCGCCCGGCTCGGTCTCCAGTGCCGCGCGGTCGAACCTCGGCATGAGGAGGAAGAACAGCCCGCCCGCGAGGAGCAGGCCGACCACGATCACCACGGAGACCAGCGCCTCCCGGTGCGCCACCAGCACGAACAGCGCGAACAGCGTCCACACCAGCGGACAGATCGCGACCGGCAGCTCGAAGCGCCCGAGGTCGAACGCGCCCTTCCGGCGGTCCAGCCCCCGGCGGACCGCCAGGTAGAGCACGATCGTCGAGCCGTAGATGAGGGCCGGCAGGATCGTCGAGGCCGTGATCAGCTCCAGCAGTGCAGCCCCCGGCCGGCGCCCCATTCTGGCCAGTTATGTCGCGTCTCCCGCGGAGGTGACACGGCGCGCGCCCGGCCGCCGCCACCCACATCCCGGGTGGCGGCCGCTCGGCCATTCGGCCGCGGCCGGCGCGCGCGCCGGGCCGGACCGGGGTGTCGTGGACACCGGATGCGTGCCGACGTCCCGCACCTGGGCGGCATCGGACGCTCAGCCGTGGAGGGACGAGGCATGCACATATCCGGGCCGATAACGGGCCGCAGGCGTCGCGCCGCGGCCGTCGCCGCCGTGCTGACCTGCTCGGCGGTGCTGACCGGGCCGGACCCCGCCGCGGCCGGCGGCCCGCCGTCACCATCGGCGGGCGCCCCGCGGCCGGAGTGGCGCCCCTGCGTCCGGGGCAGCGCCTTCGACTGCGCCACCGCGCGGGTGCCGCTGGACTACCGGAACCCCGGCGGCCGCACCATCGAGCTGGCCGTCATCAAGCGGCCCGCGACCGACCCCCGGCGGCGCATCGGCACCCTCTTCTTCAACCCCGGCGGCCCCGGCGGGCCCGGCACCGTGCAGATGCCGCAGCTCTACCCGCTCTTCCCGCGCGAGGTGCGCGAGCGGTTCGACATCGTCAGCTGGGACCCGCGCGGAGTCGGCAGCAGCACCGCCGTGAACTGCTTCGCGACCCCCGGGGAAGCCCGGGCCTGGGTGACCGGCAAACCGGCCGGCTTCCCGGTGGGCGCACGGCAGCGGGCGTCCTGGATCGCCGCGTACCGGGATCTGGCCCGGCGCTGTGAACGGCGGGACTCCGAGCTGCTGCGCCATGTGTCGACCGCCGACACCGCCCGCGACCTCGACCGGCTCCGGCAGGCGGTGGGCGAACCGCAGCTCAGCTACCTCGGGATCTCCTACGGCACGTTCCTGGGCGCCACCTACGCCAACCTGTTCCCCGGCCGGGTCCGCGCGATGGTCCTCGACAGCACCATCGACCCGCAGGCCTGGACGAACCACGCCTCCTCCGCCGCGCCCCGGCTCACGACCTTCCTCCGTATGGGCGCGGACCTCGGGGCGGCCGCCATCCTGGACCAGTTCCTCACCAGGTGCGGCGCCACCACCACCGCCCGCTGCGCCTTCTCGGCCGGCGGCCCGAAGGCGACCCGGGACAAGTTCGACCAGCTGACGCGGCGGCTCCGGGAACACCCCGTGGGCACCTGGACCTACGGCCGGACCGTCGGTGACGTCGTGAACGGCCTCTACAACCTCCACCCCGGCTGGACGAACCTCGCCGAACGGCTGCAGGCCCTGTGGCAGGGCCGCGTACCGGCACCGTCCCCGCTCCCGGCCGCTCCCCCGGTCCCGTACCCGAACCCGTATCTGGGCGACGAGCAGGCCGCCGCGGTGTTCTGCAGCGACAGCCCCAATCCGCGTGGCCCCGGCGTCTACCACGCGCTGGAGGAGTTCAGCGCCCGGCGGGCGGGCGACGCCGGACGCTTCTGGACCTGGGCCGCGGAGCCGTGTGCCACCTGGCCGGCGCTCGCCGCCGACCCGTACCGCGGCCCGTGGAACCGGCCGACGGCACACCCCGTCCTGGTGGTCGGCACCACCTACGACCCCGCCACCCCCTACTCGGGAGCCCAGGCCATGGCCAGGGAACTGGCCCACGCCCGCCTGCTCACCCACCACGGGTACGGACACACCGCGCTG
Source organism: Streptomyces sp. NPDC001219 (assembly GCF_053597915.1). Lineage (NCBI taxonomy): Bacteria > Bacillati > Actinomycetota > Actinomycetes > Kitasatosporales > Streptomycetaceae > Streptomyces > Streptomyces sp. NPDC001219. The sequence continues at coordinate 6,641 of NZ_JBSFJF010000069.1, forward strand.
ACCAACCCCAGCAGCTGCGTCAGCGCCCACGAGAGCCGCTACCTCATCGACGGCACCCTCCCGCCGCCCGGAACGGCCTGCCGGCAGGACACACCCCCCTTCGCCGCGCCCAGGCCGAGCGGCGGCGTCGCCACCGGCGGCGGCGCGACGGCGGGCCGCCGCCCCTGAGCCGACGGCCGGCCCATGAAGCGGCGGGGCCGCCTCAGCCCTTCACGCAGATGACCTGCTTGAGCTTGGCGACGACCTCGACCAGGTCCCGCTGCTGATCGATGACCTTCTCGATCGGCTTGTAGGCACCCGGGATCTCGTCCACCACACCGGAGTCCTTGCGGCACTCCACACCCCGCGTCTGCTCCTCCAGATCCCGGGTGGAGAACCTCTTCTTCGCGGCGTTCCGGCTCATCTTCCGGCCGGCGCCGTGCGAGGCGGAGTTGAAGGACGCGGCGCTGCCCAGGCCCTTGACGATGTACGAGCCGGTGCCCATCGAGCCCGGGATGATCCCGTACTCCCCGCTGCCCGCCCGGATCGCACCCTTACGGGTCACCAGCAGGTCCATGCCGTCGTAGCGCTCCTCCGCCACATAGTTGTGGTGGCAGGAGATCACCTCGTCGAAGGTCACCCGGGCCTTCTTGAACTCCCTGCGGACGACGTCCTGGAAGAGGGCCATCATCACGGCGCGGTTGTGGCGCGCGTACTCCTGCGCCCAGAACAGGTCGTTGCGGTACGCCGCCATCGGCGGGGTGTCCGCGATGAAGACGGCGAGGTCCCGGTCGACCAGGCCCTGGTTGTGCGGCAGTTTCTGGGCCTGGCCCATGTGGTGCTCGGCCAGTTCCTTGCCGATGTTGCGGGAGCCGGAGTGCAGCATCAGCCACACCACCCCGTCGTCGTCGAGGCAGAACTCGATGAAGTGGTTGCCCGAACCGAGCGACCCCATCTGCTTCGTGGCCCGCTCCTGACGGAACTTGACCGCCTCGGCGACCCCGTCGAACCGCGCCCAGAAGTCGTCCCACCGGGCCGTCGGGAAGCCGTGCAGCCGCCCCGGGTCCACCGGGTCGTCGTGCATCCCCCGGCCCACCGGAATCGCCTGCTCGATCTTCGAGCGCAGCCGGGAGAGGTCGCCGGGCAGGTCGTCGGCGGTGAGCGAGGTGCGGACCGCGCTCATCCCGCAGCCGATGTCGACCCCGACGGCCGCCGGGCAGACCGCGCCGCGCATGGCGATCACCGAGCCGACCGTGGCGCCCTTCCCGTAGTGGACGTCCGGCATCACGGCCAGGCCCTTGATCCACGGCAGGGTGGCGACGTTGCGCAGCTGCTGCATCGCGACGCCCTCGACCGTGGCGGGGTCCGTCCACATCCGGATCGGTACCTGGGCACCCGGTACCTCGACGTACGACATAACTCCCTCATTCCCCCGAATTTATGAAAAACGCAAAAGCCGGACAAGTTACCGGATCTTGGACGGCGGACCGGCGTGCGCGGCAAGACGTGCGATAGACATTGTGTCCATCGGCCGCTGACCGGCGGCAACCGCATTTCGTAGGGGAAGGAGCCGCGAACGATGCCACGCAAGCCGTTCGTACCCGGTGCCGCACTGGTGGTGGCCGCGGCACTGGCCGCCGGCCTCACCGCCTGCACCGGCGGCTCCGGCTCCGACGGCGAGGACGGTGACGCCAAGAGCGGCGGCACCAGCACGTCGAGCCAGGCCGCCGAACCGGGCCGCTACCAGACCCTCCCCGAGGCCTGCGGACTGCCCGCCCGCGGCACCCTCCGCGACCTGCTGCCCGGCGACGGCCAGCAGCTCTCCCGCGCCGACGCCAAGAAGATCTACGGCGGCCAGCCGGACATCACCTACGACACCGACCGCCGCGTCGGCTGCCGCTGGACCCGCGAGACCACCGCGGGCACCCGCCACCTGGGCCTCGACATCCAGCGTGTGGTGTCGTACGACGCCGCGGTCAGCGATGACGACAAGGCGCAGGGGATCTACGACAGCAAGGAGCTGGACGCCCAGATCCCGCCCGGCGGCGCGGGCTCCCCCTCGCCCGGCAGCCCGAGCCCGTCCGCCTCGAAGGGCGGCAAGGGCAAGGAGGAGGGCAAGGGCGCGGGAACCACCACGAACAGCGCGCCGGACGCCAAGGACGAGAAGGGGGAGGCGGCGGCCTCCGGGAGCCCCTCGGCGGCCTCCAGCCCCGGCGCCGACGTCAGCGCGGACCCCAGTACGGACCCCAGCGCGGGCCTGAGCGACTCCACCGCTCCGCGCGTCCTGGACGACCTCGGTGACGCGGCCTTCCTCAATGACAAATTGGTCACAGCGGACTCCGGCGTGCACCGCGACGTCACTGTGGTCTTCCGCACGTCGAACGTCATCGTGACGCTGACCTACGACCAGTGGTCCACGGACAAGGCGAAGCTGCCGGACAGCCAGGAACTGCAGGACAAGGCCCGTTCGCTGGCCGGTGAGCTGTCCGACAGCCTCAGCGAATAGCCCGGATCGAGCGCATTGCCCGAATTGGCAAGTACGAGGAAATGCGCCAGCTTTGGGCGTTGCGCTCATCCGCCGGAACCGGTCACCCGCCCGCCGCGCCGCGTACCGTGCCCCCTAGGGCCTGCCCGGGGATCGTCCACAGGCCCTGACCCTGCCCGTACGGGAGGAAAGGCGGAACCCCGCCACGGCCGTGCGCCCGCGCCGGCCTGACGACGACGAACAGCGAAGGAACCATGCACCGTTCAGCCAAGCGCCTCGCCAGCCTTCTCACCTGCGCAGCAGTACCGGTGCTGCTCGTCGCCGGCTGCTCCGGCTCGGACAGCGACAGCTCCGGTGACGCCTCCGCCTCCACCTCCTCCGGCGGCTCCGCCAAGCCCAAGCCGAGCGTCGCGCCGGCGAAGTTCAAGAAGCTGCCGAACCCGTGCTCGGCGTTCTCCAAGGACAGCGTCAAGAAGATGCTGCCCAAGGCGAAGGACGACGCCGGCGAGCGGGGCACCTCCACGGACAACTCCGCCCACGGCACCTGCTCCTGGAGCAGCTCCGACGAGAACGGCGTCGACGGCACCCAGTTCCGCTGGCTCGACATCGGCTACCAGCGCTACGACTCCGACCCGGGCGTCGGCTCCGGCGAGAAGCGCGCCACGGACTTCTACACCAAGCAGGTCACCGACGCGAAGGACACCAAGGGCGCCAAGAAGCTGACGGCCGTGAAGACCTCCGGCACCGGCGACGAGGCGACCGCGATCACCTACGACGTGAAGAAGGAGGGCAACGACTTCAGGAACACCACGATCGTCGCCCGCACCTCCAACATCGTCGTCACGATCAACTACAACGGTGCCGGCCTGGCCGGCGCGGACTCCCCCAAGAGCGCCGACCTGCTCAAGAAGGCCCAGGCCGCCGCCAAGGAAGCCGTCAACGCCGCCACGAAGGCCAACAGCTGACCCCGGCCCCACCCTCCGTGCCCCCGGCCCCGGCCGGGGGCACCTCCCGTCCGGGGGCGGGCGCGCGCCCGTAGCCGCCCCCTCGACGTGAAGGGCCCCCGGCCCGCCACCGGTCAGGGCCCAATCGTGACCCGGCCCCCTCCGTACCGGCACACGCCCGCCCGTACGCGTGTGCCAGGCTGTCGCTCGCAACAGACCGACTAAGAGGGGTTCTCGGGTGGCCGCGCCACTGAAGCTGACACGCACACACCGGATACTCATCGGGGTGGTCATCACCGGCGCGGTGGTCATCGCCGGCATCGGCTTCGCCGGCTCCTACGCGGCCGTGCGGGAACTGGCCGTCAGGAAGGGCTTCGGCAGCTTCGCCTACTTCTTCCCCATCGGCATCGACGCGGGCATCTGTGTCCTGCTCGCCCTGGATCTGCTGCTCACCTGGATACGCATGCCGTTCCCGCTGCTGCGGCAGGCGGCATGGCTGCTGACGGTGGCGACCGTGGCGTTCAACGCCGCCGTGGCCTCCGACCCCCTGGGCATGGGCATGCATGCCGTCATCCCGGTGCTGTTCGTCGTCACCGTCGAGGCCGCCCGGCACGCCGTCGGGCGGATCGCCGACATCACGGCGGACAAGCACATGGAGGGTGTGCGCCTCACCCGCTGGCTGCTGTCGCCGGTCCCGACGTTCCTGTTGTGGCGGCGGATGAAGCTGTGGGAGCTGCGGTCGTACGACGCGGTGATCAAACTGGAGCAGGAACGGCTCGTCTACCAGGCACGCCTGCGTTCGCGCTTCGGGCGGGGCTGGCGTCGTAAGGCCCCCGTGGAGTCCCTGATGCCGCTGCGGCTCGCCCGGTACGGGGTGCCGCTGGCGGAGACCGCTCCCGCGGGGCTCGCCGCGGCGGGCATCGAACCGCAGGTGATGCCGGCGCCCCAGAAGTCCGTGACACCCGCTCTGGAGCCCAAGCCCCAGGAGCCCAGGGCCGAGGAGCCGAAGCCCCAGGAGCCGGCCGAGGAGCTGCCGAGCCAGTGGTTCGCCGCGCCGCAGCAGGTGACGTATCAGGGTGACTACGACCCGGCGTACGTCCCGGAGCAGGAGCATCAGCTCGCGTACGACGAGCACCAGCAGGCGCCGGCGCCCGAGCAGGGCCCCGTGCCGGCGCCGCGCGCGCCGGAGCCCGGGCCGCAGGTCCCGGTGCCGACCGGGGCGGGTGGCACGCGTCCGCTGGGCAAGGGCACCGCCGAGGCGGACCCGCAGCCTGCCCAGGCACCGGCCGGGGCCCCGACCGACGAGGACCTGTACCAGGTGTTCCGGCATTCGATAGAGGGCGAGGGCATGCCGACCCCGGGCGCCTTCGCGGCGAACCTGCAGGCGCAGTACGGGGTGCGCCTCCGGTCGCGGGACCTGAACCGCTACATGGACCGGTTCAGCGACCGCCTCAACGCGGAGCTGATGGACGACCACATCGCCTAGCGCCCACCGGGGGACCGAGCGCCTCCCTCAGGGGCCCGCCCCTAGAGGCCAGCCCCTGCAACGCCCCTACAGCGCGCCGGAGTTCGCCTGCTGCTGCTTGCGCTTCTTGGCCGTGTCGCCCCATACGGCGAGCGCCGCACCGGCTGCGAAGAGGCCGACATAGGCGGGGGACGGCAGGTGGAACCAGTGCGGCAGCAGCCCCCAGGCGCCGTCGAAGAAGACCTGCCCGATGAAGCCCATCGCGCCCTGGATCATGATGATGAAGCCGATTAACCCTCTCATGGCTCCAGCGTGCGGCGTCCGGCCCCGCGAGTCCTCGTCCCCGGGGCCGAACCCCTCTCCTCCCTCAGGCGGAGACCGCACCGGGGTGTCTACGACTCCCCGGCAGCGGCACCGCGCGGCGCGTCATCCGCCGAGCAGCTTGCGCACCCGGCCGGCGCCGACGGCCAGCAGCAGGGTGGGCAGCCGCGGCCCGGTGTCCCGGCCGACCAGCAGGTTGTAGAGCAGGGCGAAGAAGGCGCGCTGCGCGGCCTTCAGCTCCGGGGTCGGCTTGGCGTCCGGCTCCAGACCCGCCTGCACCTTCGGCACCCCGTAGACCAGGGTGGTCAGCCCGTCCAGCGACCAGTGCTCGTCGAGGCCGTCGAGCAGCAGCCGCAGCGAGCCGCGGGCGTGCTCGTCGAGGGTGCCGAGCAGCTCCTTGTCGGGCTCGTCGCGGACGATGGTGCGCTGCTCGGCCGGGACCTGGGTGGCGATCCAGTACTCGGCCTTGCCGAGCCGCGGCCGGGTCTCGTCCAGCGAGGTGACGGGGTTGTCCGGGTCCAGTTCGCTCAGAATCCGGAGCGTCTGCTCGTCGTGGCCGGCCGTGATGTCCGCGACCGAGGCGAGGGTGCGGTACGGCAGCGGGCGCGGCGTACGGGGCAGCTCACCGGCGGCGGTGCGGGCGGCGCGGGAGTACGCGGCGGCGTCGGCCGGCAGCACCGTGCCGTCCGCGACCTTCGCCTCCAGCTTGTCCCACTCGTCGTAGAGCCGCTGGATCTCCTGGTCGAAGGCGATCTTGAAGGACTGGTTGGGCTTGCGGCGCGCGTACAGCCAGCGCAGCAGCGGCGCCTCCATGATCTTCAGTGCGTCGCCCGGGGTCGGGACCCCGCCGCGCGAGGAGGACATCTTGGCCATCCCGCTGATGCCCACGAAGGCGTACATCGGGCCGATGGGCTGGTCGCCGCCGAAGATCTTGCGGACGATCTGGCCGCCGACGACGAACGACGAGCCGGGCGAGGAGTGGTCGACACCGGACGGCTCGAAGATCACGCCCTCGTAGGCCCAGCGCATCGGCCAGTCGACCTTCCAGACCAGCTTGCCGCGGTTGAACTCGCTCAGCCGGACCGTCTCGCCGAACCCGCACGCGGCGCAGGTGTAGGCCAGCTCGGTGGTCTCGTCGTCGTACGAGGTGACCGTGGTGAGGTCCTTCGCGCACTGTCCGCAGTACGGCTTGTACGGGAAGTAGCCCGCCGAGCCGCTGCTGCCGTCGTCCTCGGCGGCCGCGCCGGAGCCCTCGGCGGCCTCCAGCTCGGCCTCGTCGACCGGCTTCTGCGACTTCTTGGCGGGCGCCTTCTTCGTGCGGTACTGGGCGAGGATCGCGTCGATCTCCGCGCGGTGCTTCATCGCGTGCAGGACCTGCTCGCGGTAGACACCGGAGGTGTACTGCTCGGTCTGGCTGATGCCGTCGTACTCGACACCCAGCTCGGTGAGCGCCTCGCTCATCGCGGCCTTGAAGTGCTCGGCCCAGTTCGGGTACGCCGAGCCGGCCGGTGCCGGTACGGAGGTCAGCGGCTTGCCGATGTGCTCGGCCCAGGACTCGTCGACACCCGCGACGCCGGCCGGGACCTTGCGGTAGCGGTCGTAGTCGTCCCAGGAGATGAGGTGGCGGACCTCGTACCCGCGGCGGCGGATCTCGTCCGCGACCAGGTGCGGGGTCATGACCTCGCGGAGGTTGCCGAGGTGGATCGGGCCGGACGGGCTCAGGCCCGAGGCGCAGACGACCACCGGTGCGGAAGCACCAGATGTCACTTTGCCCGGGGCGCGGCGCTCCGCCTCGGCAATGACCTCGTCCGCGAACCTGGAGACCCAGTCGGTCTCGGTGCTCTGCTGAGCCACGATCGGCCCTTCCTCTTCCTGGTGCTTCCTGATTGCGCCGTCCTGCGCGCGGACGCACAAAAGCCTGACGGTGCCCATTCTCCCAGACGGAAAATCAGTGGTAGTGCCGTGGGATACTCATTGGCAAACCCTTTCCACTCCAGCGACACCTCCCTCTGGAAGAGAGCTCATCTCCATGGCCTCGGTCACTTCCCTCGCAACTTCCGTCCACCAGCGCGTCGCGGACGCCCTCTCGGCAGCCCTGCCGGAGGCCGGCTCCGCCGACCCGCTGCTGCGACGAAGCGACCGGGCCGACTTCCAGGCCAACGGCATGCTGGCGCTGGCCAAGAAGCTCAAGGGCAACCCGCGGGAGCTGGCGACCAAGGTCGTCGCGGAGATCGGCGAGAACGCCCTCTTCCAGGAGGTCGAGGTCTCCGGCCCCGGCTTCCTCAACATCACGGTCACCGACCGGGCGATCACCGAGACGCTGGCCGCGCGCGCCGCCGACGACCGGCTCGGCGTCCCGCTGAAGGAGAACCCCGGCGTCACGGTCATCGACTACGCCCAGCCGAACGTCGCCAAGGAGATGCACGTCGGGCACCTGCGCTCGGCGGTCATCGGCGACGCCCTGCGCCACATGCTGGACTTCACCGGTGAGCGGACGATCGGCCGGCACCACATCGGCGACTGGGGCACCCAGTTCGGCATGCTCATCCAGTACCTGATCGAGAACCCCGGCGAGCTGGCCCCGGCGGCCGACGTCGACGGCGAGCAGGCGATGAGCAACCTCAACCGCGTCTACAAGGCCTCGCGCGCCGTCTTCGACGCCGACGAGCAGTTCAAGGAGCGGGCCCGCAAGCGGGTCGTGGCGCTCCAGTCCGGCGACGCGGAGACCCTCGACCTGTGGCAGCGGTTCGTGGACGAGTCGAAGGTCTACTTCTACTCGGTCTTCGAGAAGCTGGACATGGAGATCCGCGACGACGAGATCGTCGGCGAGTCCGCGTACAACGCCATGATGGCCGAGACGGCGCGGCAGCTGGAGGAGTCGGGCGTCGCCGTCCGCTCCGAGGGCGCGCTGGTGGTCTTCTTCGACGAGATCCGCGGCAAGGACGACCAGCCGGTGCCGCTGATCGTGCAGAAGGCGGACGGCGGCTTCGGCTACGCGGCCTCCGACCTCTCCGCGATCCGCGACCGCGTCCTCGACCTGAAGGCGACGACGCTGCTGTACGTCGTCGACGTCCGCCAGTCGCTGCACTTCAAGATGGTCTTCGAGACGGCCCGCCGGGCGGGCTGGCTGGGCGACGACGTCACCGCGCACAACATGGGCTACGGCACGGTCCTCGGTGCGGACGGCAAGCCGTTCAAGACCCGTGCGGGCGAGACGGTGCGCCTGGAGGACCTGCTCGACGAGGCGGCCGAGCGGGCGACCGCGGTGGTGCGCGAGAAGGGCGCGGCGGTCGGCCTGACCGAGCAGGAGATCACCGAGAACGGTGCGCAGGTGGGCATCGGCGCGGTGAAGTACGCGGACCTGTCGACGTCGCCGAGCCGGGACTACAAGTTCGACCTGGACCAGATGGTCTCGCTGAACGGCGACACCTCGGTCTACCTCCAGTACGCCTACGCCCGTATCCGGTCGATCTTCCGCAAGGCCGGTGACGTGACGCCGGCGGCGCATCCGGAGCTGGCGCTGGCCCCGGCGGAGCGGGCGCTGGGCCTGCACCTCGACCAGTTCGGCGAGACCGTCGCCGAGGCCGCCGCATCGTACGAGCCGCACAAGCTCGCCGCGTACCTCTACGGCCTCGCCTCGCTGTTCACGACCTTCTACGACCAGTGCCCGGTCCTGAAGGCCGAGGGCGGCCCGGACCAGGTCGCGGGCCGGCTGTTCCTGTGCGAGCTGACCGCCCGCACCCTCCACCAGGGCATGGCCCTGCTCGGCATCCGGACGCCCGAGCGCCTCTGACCGGCGCGCGGGCCGCACCCGCCACCCGCACCGGCCCAACGGCCCCGTACCGCACAGGTGTTGTGCTGTACGGGGCCGTTGGCCGTTCCGGGCCGGGGACGGGGAGGGCCGGCCTCACGGCCAGCGCTTGCGCACCTCGTCCTTGGTCTTCTCGCTCACGTCGAGGCCCTGGCCGGCGGTCTTCTCCGCCTTGCCCTCGGCCTCCAGCTTGCGGTTGTGCGTGGCCTTGCCGACGACTTCCTTCATGGCGCCGATGACCTGGGCACCCTTGGCCTGCATCTTGCGCTTGGCGGTCATGGTGACTCGCTCCTCGGTCCGGTCGCGGTCTTCCCTGACAACCGGTGCGTGCCCGGAACCAGGCGGACAAAACGTCACCGTCCCACAGCAAAGCTCCCGCCCCCGGATACCGGGGACGGGAGCAGCGGCGCCATACGGGCCCGCCGGGGTCTCACAGCCCCCGCGCGACCTCCGTGGCCCAGTACGTGAGGATCATGTTCGCCCCGGCCCGCTTGATGCCGGTCAGCGTCTCCAGGATCGCCTTGTCCCGGTCGATCCAGCCCTTCTCGGCGGCCGCCTCGATCATCGCGTACTCACCGGAGATCTGGTACGCGGCGACCGGTACGTCCGTCTCGTCCGCGATCTTCGCCAGCACGTCGAGGTAGGGCAGCGCCGGCTTGACCATCACCATGTCGGCGCCCTCCTCCAGGTCGAGCGCCAGCTCGCGCAGCGACTCGCGGAGGTTGGCCGGGTCCTGCTGGTAGGTCTTGCGGTCGCCCGTGAGGGACGACCCGACGGCCTCCCGGAACGGCCCGTAGAACGCCGAGGTGTACTTGGCGGTGTACGCGAGGATCGACACGTCCTCGTGGCCGGTCTGGTCGAGCGCGTCCCGGATGACGCCGATCTGGCCGTCCATCATCCCGCTGGGGCCCACGACATGGACGCCCGCGTCGGCCTGGACCTGCGCCATCTCGGCGTAGCGCTCCAGCGTCGCGTCGTTGTCGACCCGGCCGTCGGCGTCCAGGACACCGCAGTGCCCGTGGTCGGTGTACTCGTCCAGGCACAGGTCGGACATGACGACGAGCGCGTCGCCGACCTCGGACCGCACCGCGCGGATGGCCTGCTGGAGGATGCCGTCGGGGTCGGTGCCCGCCGTGCCGAGGGCGTCCTTCTTCGCGTCCTCGGGCACCCCGAAGAGCATGATCCCGGCGACCCCGGCCACCGCCGCCTCGGCGGCGGCCTTGCGCAGGGTGTCGAGGGTGTGCTGGACGACACCCGGCATGGCGGAGATCGGCACCGGCGCGCTGACCCCTTCCCGGACGAACGCCGGGAGGATCAGGTCCGCCGGATGCAGCCGGTGCTCCGCGACCATCCGCCGCATGGCGGGGGTCGTGCGCAGGCGCCGCGGCCGCGCCCCTGGGAAGCTTCCGTACTTCGTCATACCGAACACGCTACGCCCGCTTTGTGCCTGCCTTTGCCGACGGCCCGTCGGAGGGGCCGGGTCCGGCGGCAGCCCGCCCCCGGCAGTCCCGGCAGCGCCCCGGCTCCCGGCCCGGGGCCGGCCTCCGCCCCACACCGGCCCTCTCCTAGGCGACCTGCGCGTCCAGGGCGGCGCGGAGCCAGTCGTCCGTGGCGCCGATGGTCGGCTGCCGGGAGGCGGCGGGGAGTTCGCCGACGAGTTGCCAGTAGCGGTCGATGAGGGGATGCGCGAGCTGCCCCAGCTGGACGCTGAGTTGGCGGCGGAAGGCGGGGGTGTCCCGTGTGTGGTGCAGGCCGGCGTGGGCGGCGACGAAGCAGTCGAGGGCTTCGCCCGCGTGCGGGGGCCGGTGGGCTCGTACGTCCGCCACGGCGAGCGCGCAGGCCTCGACCAGCCCCTCGTAGAGGACGGCGGGGCGGCAGGCCTCGTCGGGGGTCCGGCGGGTGAGGCGGCGGAGGTTGATGTCGACGACGCGGCGGTCGGTGGCGACGGCGTGAAGCCGGGCGAAGACCAGCACCTCGGACGGGGTCGGGTCGGCGGGGGGCTGCGGCACCGCCGCTTCGAGCACCGTGGAGAGCAGGCGGGCCGGGAGCCGCGCGGGGAGTACGTGCCGCCAGAAGCGGGCCAGGGCGTCCGTGTCGGGCGGGATGTTCACGGCACCGATCAGGCGCAGGCGGTCGGCGCGTTCCCCGGGGGTGCAGTCGCGGAGAAGGTGCAGGGCGGCCTCCCGCCAGCGCAGGGCGGACAGTTGTGTGCCGAGTTCCCGGAGCTGCCCCGCGACGGCGTCCTCCAGGACGTCCGCCGCGCCCGGCGTGTCCTCCTGGGCGACGATCCGGTCGACCTGCGGCAGGGGCAGGTCGAGGGTGCGCAGCGAACGGATCAGGCGGAGCCGGTCCAGGGCCCCGGGGCCGTACCGGCGGTGGCCCCCGGTGCTGCGGGTGGCCTCGGGCAGCAGGCCGCGGTCCGAGTAGAAGCGGACGGTCTTGACGGTGACGCCTGCCTGCTCGGCGAGTTCGCCGATGCTCCACATGCCGTCAGGGGACGCGGGCGCGGTCATGCCTTGAACCTCCCTCAGGGGGAGTTCCTACGGTAGCGGCATGCGCGGCCGGGTCAACGGGGGTCCGGCCGCGCGGCCGAGCTGTGCGAGGAGGCGTTGATGACGGCGTATGTGCTGGTGGCGGGCGGTCATATGGGCGGCTGGCTGTGGCGGGACGTGGTGGACCGGCTGCGGGAGCGGGGAGCCGAGGCCCACGCGGCGACGCTCACGGGCATGGGCGACCGCCGCCATCTGGTGGTCCCGGAAACGGACTTGGAGACACACATCGAGGATCTGGTGCAGCTCATCGATCACGTGGAGGCGCCGGAGGTGGTGCTCGTCGCCCACTGCTCCGGCAGCTTCCCGGCGCTGGGCGCCGCCGACCGCCGCCCGGAACGGGTGTCCCGGATCGTGTACGTGTCGGCGCCCCTGCCGCTGGACGGCTTCTCGGTGCACGGCCAGGTGGAGGAGTTCGAGCCCGACCCTGCGGTCCGCGACGGGTGGCGGCGACGGGCCGAACTGGCCGAGGACGGCTGGCGGATTCTCCCGCCGTCACCCGCCGACGTGCAGGCCTGGAACAGCGTCGCAGGCGTCCCCGCGGACGCGCTGGCCCGGCTCGTCCGCCTGGCCGCGCCGCAGCCGCTCGGAACGCTCACCCAGCCGCTCCGGCTGTCGGGGGCCGCTGCCAAACTGCCGACGAGCGGCGTCTTCTGTACCGGCACGGGGATGAACATCGCCATGGTCGAGTCCCTGGTGCGGTCGGGGGAACCGCGCTTCCAGGTGCTCACCGAGCCTCAGGTGGGCTTCTTCGAACTCGACACCGGGCACTGGCCGATGCTCTCCGTCCCGGACGAACTCGCCGGGGTGCTGCTGCGGGCCGCCGCGGGTGAAGGGCAGCGGGTGACCGCGTAGTCCGCCCGGCGAGGGCGGGTGGCCGCCCGCCCTCGCACAAAGGGCGCCCCCGGAGGGGCGCCCTTTGTGCCGTTCCTGCTGCGACCGCTCAGCTACGGGCCCGCCGCCGCGACCCCGGCCGCCGCTCGCTCGGCCGCGTGACCGGGTCCCCGGCCTCGACGGCGGCATCGCGGCGCGCCGCGCCGAAGTCCGCGAGCGCCTCGGCCAGCTTGTGCACCGACGGCTCGGGCGACATCACGTCCACCCGCAGTCCGTGCTCCTCGGCGGTCTTGGCGGTGGCCGGCCCGATACAGGCGATGACCGTCACGTTGTGCGGCTTGCCCGCGATACCGACCAGGTTCCGCACGGTGCTCGACGACGTGAACAGCACCGCGTCGAAGCCGCCGCCCTTGATCGCCTCACGGGTCTCGGCCGGCGGCGGCGAGGCGCGCACGGTCCGGTAGGCGGTGACGTCGTCGACCTCCCAGCCCAGCTCGATCAGCCCGGCGACCAGGGTCTCGGTGGCGATGTCGGCGCGCGGCAGGAAGACCCGGTCGATCGGGTCGAAGACCGCGTCGTAGGGCGGCCAGTCCTCCAGCAGGCCGGCGGCCGACTGCTCGCCGCTCGGCACCAGGTCGGGCTTCACACCGAAGGCGACCAGCGCCTTGGCGGTCTGCTCGCCGACCGCTGCGACCTTGATCCCGGCGAAGGCGCGGGCGTCCAGGCCGTATTCCTCGAACTTCTCCCGGACGGCCTTGACGGCGTTGACCGAGGTGAAGGCGATCCACTCGTAGCGGCCGGTGACCAGGCCCTTGACCGCGCGTTCCATCTGCTGCGGGGTGCGCGGCGGCTCGACGGCGATGGTCGGGACCTCGTGCGGCACCGCGCCGTACGAGACGAGCTGGTCGGAGAGCGACGCGGCCTGTTCCTTCGTCCGCGGCACGAGCACCCGCCACCCGAAGAGCGGCTTGGACTCGAACCACGAAAGGCGGTCGCGCTGCGCTGCGGCGCATCGCTCACCGACCACGGCTATGACCGGCTGGCCGCCGTCCGGCGACGGCAGCACCTTGGCGGCCTTGAGCACCTGGGCGACCGACCCGAGGGTGGCGGTCCAGGTGCGCTGGCGGGTGGTGGTGCCGGCGACGGTGACGGTCAGCGGGGTGTCCGGCTTGCGGCCGGCCGACACCAGCTCGCCGGCGGCCGCGGCCACCGAGTCGAGGGAGGTGGAGACGACGGCGGTGGCGTCACTGGCACCCACCTCGGACCAGCATCGCGCGTCGGCGGTGCGGGCGTCGATGAAGCGGACGTCGGTGCCCTCCGCGTCCCGCAGCGGGACACCGGCGTACGCGGGCACGCCGACGGCCGCGGCGATACCGGGCACGACCTCGAAGACGATGCCTTCGGCGGCGCAGGCCAGCATCTCCTCGGCGACATAGCCGTCGAGGCCGGGGTCCCCGGTAACGGCACGGACGACCCGCTTGCCCGCACGGGCGGCCGTCATGACAAGATTGGCGGTGTCCCTAAGGGCAGGCACATCCGCGGGGATTGACGCCTCGTCAGCTGATGCCTGGAGTGGTGTGTCCACCTGTGCGCGGGCATGCACGCGCACGACGTCCAGCACCTGCGGGTCAGCGATCAGTACGTCCGCGGAGGCCAGCGCCTCCACGGCACGCAGCGTCAGCAGACCCGGGTCTCCCGGCCCGGCACCCAGGAAGGTGACCTGACCGGAGGCGGAGTGGTTTGGGGCGGTGGGGTTCAAAGTGCTCGCTCCCCCATAAGACCGGCCGCACCCTTGGCGAGCATCTCGGCGGCGAGTTCACGACCCATGTTCAGCGGGGTCGACACGTCGTCGGGAGAGGCGGGTACGTGCCCGGTGGTGGACAGTTGCACCAGCGTGCTGCCGTCGGTCGTGCCGACGACACCGCGCAGATGCAATTCGGTGACAGCCTGCTCATCGGCCTTGGGGCCTCCCCTGCTCGAACGAAGTCGAGAGCTCGGGGAAAGGTCGGCCAGTGCTCCGACGGGTGCGGAACAGCCGGCCTCCAGGGCGGCGAGCAGGGAGCGCTCGGCGGTCACGGCGGCCCGGGTGTCCGGGTCGTCGAGCTCGGCGAGCCGGGCGGCGAGGTCCACGTTGACCGCGGCACACTCGATCGCCAGTGCCCCCTGGCCGGGGGCGGGCAAAACCACGTCGGGCGACAGCAGCTGCGTCGCCTCGTCGATCCGGCCGATGCGGGTGAGCCCGGCGGCGGCCAGTACGACCGCGTCCAGTTCCCCCTTCTCGACGAAGCCGATGCGGGTGTCGATGTTCCCCCGTATCGGCACGGTCTCCACACGCCGGCCCAGCGACCTGGCCCAGGCGTTGAGCTGCGCCATCCGCCTGGGCGAGCCGGTGCCGATACGGGCCACCCGGTCCTCGTCGGCGGTCAGCTGCTCGAAGGTGAGCCCGTCCCTGGCGATCAGCGCGTCCCGGGGGTCTTCCCGTACGGGTATCGCGGCCAGGGTCAGCTCGCCGGGCTGCGTGGTGGGCAGGTCCTTGAGCGAGTGGACGGCGAAGTCGATCTCCCCGGCGAGCAGCGCGTCGCGCAGCGCGGAGACGAACACACCGGTGCCGCCGATCTGCGCGAGGTGCTCACGGGAGGTGTCGCCGTAGGTGGTGATCTCCACGAGGTCGACGGGGCGGCCCGTCAGCTCGCGCACCGCCTCGGCGACCTGCCCGGACTGGGCCATGGCGAGCTTGCTGCGCCGCGTGCCCAGCCGCAGTGCTCTCGTCGTGCTGTCGGTCATGCCCGCTCCCGTGCATCGTGCCTGTCGGCGCGCGTGTCGGCCCGGCTGACGGCGGCGACCGTCTGGGGGTCGAGGTCGAAGAGTTCCCGCAGGGCGTCCGCGTACCCGGCGCCGCCGGGCTCGCTGGCCAGCTGCTTGACCCGGACGGTGGGCGCGTGCAGGAGTTTGTCGACGACGCGGCGCACGGTCTGGGTGATCTCGGCGCGCTGCTTGTCGTCCAGGTCGGGAAGGCGGCCGTCGAGCCGGGTGATCTCACCGGCGACGACATCCGCTGCCATGGTGCGCAGGGCGACCACGGTGGGGGTGATGTGCGCGGCCCGCTGGGCGGCGCCGAACGCGGCGACCTCGTCGGAGACGATGCCGCGCACCTTGTCCACGTCGGCCGCCATCGGTGCGTCCGCGGACGCGTCGGCCAGCGACTCGATGTCGACGAGGTGCGCGCCCTCGATCCGGTGCACCGCGGCATCTATGTCCCGCGGCATGGCGAGGTCGAGCAGCGCCAGCGGCGCCTCGCGCCCGTCGCGCGCGGCGGCGACCAACTCGCCCGCCAGGACGAGGCCGGTCGCGCCGGTACAGGACACCACGATGTCGGCGAGCGCCAGCTCCTCCGGGACGGCGGTCATCGCCACCGAGCGGGCGGCGACCCCGTTCGCGGCACCGGGCCCGCCCGGCTCGGTGAGGATCTGCACGAGCCGCTCGGCGCGCTCGACGGTGCGGTTGGCGACCGCCAGCTCGCCGACACCGGCCCGTACGAGGGTGGTGGCGGCCAGCGACGACATCGAACCGGCGCCGATGACCAGCGCCCGCTTGCCGCGCGCCCAGTCCTCGACGTCCCGGCCGGCCGCGAGCTGCTCCAGCCCGAAGGTGACCAGCGACTGGCCGGCCTTGTCGATGCCGGTCTCGCTGTGGGCGCGCTTGCCCACCCGCAGGGCCTGCTGGAACAGGTCGTTCAGCAGCCGGCCCGCGGTGTGCTGCTCCTGGGCGACGGCCAGCGCGTCCTTGATCTGCCCGAGGATCTGGCCCTCGCCGACGACCATCGAGTCCAGGCCGCAGGCCACCGAGAAGAGGTGGTGGACCGCCCGGTCCTCGTAGTGGACGTAGAGATAAGGGGTCAGCTCCTCCAGGCCGGCGCCGCTGTGCCGGGCCAGCAGGGAGGACAGCTCGGCGACTCCGGCGTGGAACTTGTCCACGTCGGCGTAGAGCTCGATGCGGTTGCAGGTGGAGAGCACCGCGGACTCGGTGACCGGCTCGGCCGACACCGTGTCCTGCAGCAGCTTGCCGCGCGCCTCCGGGGCGAGCGCGGCCCGCTCCAGCACGCTCACCGGCGCGCTGCGATGGCTCAGTCCGACGACCAGGAGTGTCATGCCGGCATCACGGCGGGCATGTCCCCGTCAGGTCCCTTGCGGTCGTCCGCGACCGCGGCGGCGGCGCGCGCGGCCGCCGACCCCTCGCCGCCGGACCCGACCTCCTCGCCGGCCTTCCGCTGCTCGTGGAAGGCGAGGATCTGCAGCTCTATCGACAGGTCGACCTTGCGCACGTCCACACCGTCGGGCACGGTCAGCACGGTCGGCGCGAAGTTGAGGATCGAGGTGACACCGGCCGCGACCAGGCGCTCACAGACCTGCTGGGCGGCCCCGGCGGGCGTGGCGATGACGCCGATCGAGACGCCGTTGCTCTCGATGATGTGCTCCAGCTCATCGGTGTGCTGGACCGCGATGCCCGCGACGGGCTTGCCCGCCATGGCCGGGTCCGCGTCGATCAGCGCGGCGACGCGGAAGCCACGCGAGGCGAAGCCGCCGTAGTTGGCGAGCGCGGCGCCGAGGTTACCGATACCGACGATGACGACCGGCCAGTCCTGGGTCAGCCCCAGTTCACGCGAGATCTGGTAGACGAGGTACTCCACGTCGTAGCCGACGCCGCGGGTCCCGTACGAGCCGAGGTAGGAGAAGTCCTTGCGCAGCTTGGCGGAATTGACCCCCGCCGCGGCCGCGAGCTCCTCGGAGGAGACCGTGGGTACCGAACGCTCGGAGAGCGCGGTCAGTGCACGCAGATACAGCGGAAGCCGGGCGACGGTGGCCTCGGGAATCCCTCGGCTTCGGGTCGCCGGTCGGTGAGTTCGGCCAGTTGCCACGGTGCTCCTGCGGGTAGAGCGGGGCTGCGGGCGGCCGTATGGAACCCGACCGCCCTGTCTTCTGCAGGCTATGTCTTTGTGAACGCGTGCACAAAGATGGTGTCCGGTTTGTCCGCCCAAAGTGACCGGGGTCACGCGGGTATTACAGGCCTCCGCGGAACCAACTCCCACGTCACACCGTTCACTCGCGCCACCGGTCAGACGGGGCGGCAGCGACGGGAGCACACGCCCTCACTCCTTTGGCCATACCCCCGGATGCCTACAAATCGCCCAACGATGGTAGTCGAACCGGGCCGCACCGGGCACCGTCGCGACCCGGCACAATGACTGCATGGCCCCCTTGTTCAGCCGCAGCCCCCGCAAGAGCCCCGCCGACCGGATGGTCACCCTCGTCGGCAAGCCGGGCTGCCACCTCTGCGACGACGCCCAGGCCGTGATCGAGAAGGTCTGCGCCGAGACCGGCGCGTCGTGGGAGAAGAAGGACATCACCGAGGACCCCGAGCTGCACCGCAAGTACTGGGAGCAGATTCCGGTCATCCTCGTCGACGGCGCCCAGCACGACTTCTGGCGCGTCGACCCGAAACGCCTGCGCACGGCCCTGGGCGCCTGACCCCGGCCATACGTCCCTGGGCGCCCGAGCCCGCCCGTACACCCCTGGGCGCCCGAGCCCGGCCGTACGCCCCTGGGCGCCGAGCCCGGCCCCCATCCCACCACCGCCCCACCACCCCACCCGGGGAATACCCCTTCCCCCCGCCACGTTGTGGCCCGAAGGGGCCCACGCCTCCCCTACGGGAAGTGTTCGCCCCCCACCTAGGGCCCCACGGAGCTGGCCGTAATGCACCCTTCCCCCTCTTCGGGCCTCGCTGACACGCGCCCGTAACCGGCTGCACCGAACAAACTGGCTACGCTGTCGGCATGTCGCCCGCTCGCCGAACCGGCTGGATGCCCTCCGGGGCGCTCTTCGACCTGGGCTGGCTCCCGCGCCGCCGACGTCCCGCCACGGCCCGCAGCGTGCTGGCCGGGGAGGCCGCGGCCGAGGCCGCCCGCAAGTCCTCCCAGGAGGCACCGCCCGTCGAGGAGACGCCGGCGGAGCCCGAATTCCCGGTCGTCGGGGACACCGCGGCCGCCGCGTTCTTCGACCTGGACAACACCGTCATGCAGGGCGCCGCGCTCTTCCACTTCGGCCGCGGCCTGTACAAGCGGCGCTTCTTCCACAAGCGCGACCTGGCCCGCTTCGCCTGGCAGCAGGTCTACTTCCGGCTGGCCGGCTCGGAGAACCCCGAGCACATGGCGGACGTCCGCAACAGCGCGCTGTCCATCGTCCAGGGCCACCGCGTCGCCGAGCTGATGTCCATCGGCGAGGAGATCTACGACGAGTACATGGCCGAGCGGGTCTGGCCCGGCACCCGCGCCCTGGCCCAGGCGCACCTCGACGCCGGCCAGAAGGTCTGGCTGGTGACCGCGGCCCCGGTCGAGACCGCGACCATCATCGCCCGCCGGCTCGGCCTGACCGGCGCGCTGGGCACCGTCGCCGAGTCCGTCGGCGGGGTCTACACGGGCAAGCTGGTCGGCGAGCCGCTGCACGGCCCGGCCAAGGCCGAGGCGGTCCGCGCCCTGGCCGCCGGCGAGGGCCTGGACCTGTCGCACTGCGCCGCCTACAGCGACTCCGCCAACGACATCCCGATGCTCTCGCTCGTCGGGCACCCGTACGCGATCAACCCCGACAGCCGGCTGCGCAAGCACGCCCGGGAGCAGGGCTGGCGGCTGCGCGACTACCGCACCGGCCGGAAAGCGGCCAAGATCGGCATCCCCGCCGCTGCCGGGGTCGGGGCCCTCGCCGGCGGCGCCGCGGCCGCCGTCGCGCTCCAGCGCCGACGCCGCTGACCAGGTCTGATCACCCCGCCGACCGGACGGCCATCCCCCCTCCCTACCCCCTTCGCCGTCCCGTCAGTCCCGCGGCTGTCGGCCAGCCACAACACGCCTTCCAACCAGGCAGATTGCGTTCCCTTCCGATCAATAGTTGCTCAGTAATCGATACTGAATCTGCCACCAACCCGGCACGGACCGTAACTAATCGATGATTTGAGCAACTGGGTGTAGCGCTGCCTGTACGAAGCGTTATTCTCCTCAGACGCAATCCGGAACCCACACGTCCCTACGACGAGTGAACGGTCCCGCACTGCACGTGATGGAAGCTCTGCCTCTGGGAGTCCCGTGTACCCACACGTCGGGGTTGACGCCTCGGGCCTGGCTACGCTGCGTACGACACTCGTCGACCACCTGCGCAGTTTTGTCCCCACCGCGTACGCCGTCCCCGCATTCGCCTCAGCCGTCCCCACCGCCGGACCCTGCTACGCCCTGGCCGACGGGAGCGCTGCGGTCGGCAAGGCCGCCGGCAGAACCCGCCGCTCGGGCTCCGGCACGACCACCGCCCGCCGCCCCGCCGACAGCGACAGCCGTCGCATGATGGACCTGGTCGAACGCGCCCAGGCCGGCGAGGCCGAGGCCTTCGGCCGCCTCTACGACCAGTACGCCGACACGGTCTACCGCTACATCTACTACCGCGTGGGCGGCCGCGCCACGGCCGAGGACCTCACCAGCGAGACCTTTCTGCGCGCCCTGCGCCGCATCGGCACGTTCACCTGGCAGGGCCGTGACTTCGGCGCCTGGCTGGTGACCATCGCCCGCAACCTCGTCGCCGACCACTTCAAGTCCTCCCGCTTCCGCCTGGAAGTCACCACCGGAGAGATGCTCGACGCCAACGAGGTCGAGCGCAGCCCCGAGGAATCGGTCCTCGAGTCCCTCTCCAACGCCGCCCTGCTGGAGGCGGTACGCAAGCTCAACCCCCAACAGCAGGAGTGCGTCACGCTGCGCTTCCTGCAGGGCCTCTCGGTCGCCGAGACCGCCCGCGTCATGGGCAAGAACGAGGGCGCGATCAAGACCCTCCAGTACCGCGCGGTCCGCACCCTCGCGCGGCTGCTCCCCGAAGACGCCCGCTGACCCACCCCCTGTCCACATGGGCCGACGACCAGTCCCACGCCGTCATACGCTCACTCTTGGTGACCTCCCGTACCCGGTCGGTCAGATCATCGTGAGTGCGTAACCCGAGTGCCGCGCCGCTCGTTGTGCGGGATGCAGGCTCCATGCGGTCACGCCATGCCCGCTGCCTCTCACTCGTTCGAGTGGCCGCGGACAGGGCGTGCAACCCTCCGGTCCATCTGGACAGTCAAAGCCAGTCCGGGGAGTCGAGCGGGATGACGAGAGGAGGTGCCGCCCGTGATCGCAAATGTCTCGGTGCACCGGCGGGCCAACGCCTTCGCCCAGGCCCTGGAGGAGCAGGTCCTCGAGGGCGCGGCGGCCGAGGACCAGGTCGAGCCGGCGCAAGCGCCGGGCGAAGCACGGCTGTTGGCGGTCGCCGACGGCCTCGGGAGACTCCCGGGGCCGGAGATGGCCACCGAGGTCAAGACTGTCCAGCGCGCCCAGCTCATCGCTGCGATGGAGGCCGCCTTCGCCGAAGGCGCTCCGTCCGACGGTGCCAGGGTGCCCGAGCAGCGCGAACACAAGGGCGCGCACCGCGCCACCAAATCGATCGGCCGACTGCGCCCGCGCTCCCGCCTCTCCAAGGGGCTGGCGGCCGGCGGGCTGACGGTCGGCGTCGCCGCCGGCGCCTTCAGCGGGGTCGCGGCGGCCAGCTCCGACGCCCTCCCCGGCGACTCCCTCTACGGCCTCAAGCGGGGCATGGAGGATCTCCGGCTGGGTATGGCCGACGACGACTCCGACCGCGGGCAGCTCCTGCTGGACCAGGCCTCCACCCGCATGATGGAGGTCCGCCGGCTGATGGAGCGCGCCCGGCTCGCCGATCTCGACCATGAGTCGCTCGGTGAGATCCGCAAGGCGCTCTCCGGTATCCGGCACGACGCGGGCGAGGGCCACCGCCTGCTGCACGCGGCCTATGAACGCGACGGCTCGCTCGGCCCCATCCAGGCGCTGAACTCCTTCACCCGGTCCCATCGCGGCACCTGGTCGCATCTGCGCGACAGGCTCCCGGTGCAGCTCACGGACGTCCGGGACGAGGTCAGTTCGGTCTTCGACGCCATGGACAAGGAGGTCGGTCCGCTCCGTTCGCTGCTGCCGCCCACCCCGGACAGCAAGCGCCACCACCGCGAGAGGCACGCCTCCGGGGGCACCGGCTCCGGCTCCGAGGACCGCCCGGCGCCGTCCGGCAGCAAGTCCGCCCACGGCAAGCACCGCAGCGGTTCGCACGCCCCGCGTCCGTCGGCCTCGCCGTCCCAGGAGGACGGCCTGCTCGGCGGCAACACCGGCGGGCTGCTCGACCCGCCGTCCAAGGGCAGCAGCCCGTCACCGCACGACCGGGGCCACGGACGGGGCAAGGACACCGGCGGCCAGCCCGATGTCACCCTCCCGCCGCTGATCCCGGGGCTGCTTCCCGGCCTGGGCATCGACGGCGAGGACCTCCCGAAGTAGCGGAGCGGTCCCCGGCACCGACGCGCTCGGTGTTCTTCTGGTCCTTCCCTCAGAAGAACACCGAGCGTCGCTGTACCAGCAGCTTGTAGAGGGTGTGCTGAATCGTTTCCCGTACCTGATCGGTCAGGTTGAACATCAGCATCGGATCGTCCGCCGCCTCCGGCGGATAGCCGGCCGTCGGGATCGGCTCGCCGAACTGGATCGTCCACTTCGTCGGCAGCGGCACCGCACCCAGCGGCCCCAGCCACGGGAAGGTCGGCGTGACCGGGAAGTACGGCAGCCCCAGCACCCGCGCCAGCGTCTTGGAGTTCCCGATCATCGGGTAGATCTCCTCGGCGCCCACGATCGAGCACGGCACGATCGGCACCCCGGCCTTCAGCGCCGTCGAGACGAAGCCGCCCCGCCCGAAGCGCTGGAGCTTGTAGCGGTCCGCGAAGGGCTTGCCGATGCCCTTGAAGCCCTCCGGCATCACCCCGACGATCTCACCGCGCTCCAGCAGCCGCTGGGCGTCCTCCGCGCAGGCGAGGGTGTGTCCGGCCTTGCGTGCCAGTTCGTTTATCACCGGCAGGACGAACACCAAGTCGGCGGCCAGCAGCCGGAGATGACGCTGCGCAGGGTGGTTGTCGTGCACCCCGACCTGCAGCATCAGGCCGTCCAGCGGCAGCGTCCCGGAGTGGTTGGCGACGATCAGCGCGCCGCCGTTGGAGGGGATGTTCTCGATCCCCTTCACCTCGACCCGGAAGTACTTCTCGTAGAAGGGCCGCAGCAGCGACATCAGGACCTGGTCGGTCAGTTCCTCGTCGTACCCGAAGTCGTCGACCTCGTAGTCGCCGGTGATCCGCCGCCGCAGAAAGGCCAGCCCGCCCGCGATCCGCTCGTCCAGGGACCGCCCGGGGCTCTGCTTCGGGGGCGCCGCCGGCGGGTGCTCGGTCCGTGCCTCCGGTACGGGCGCCAGCGGCGCACCGCCTCCCCCGCGCCCGGCCCGCCTGGCCTTCCTGCGCGCCCGGGGCTCCTCGCCGAAGGGAATGACCTTGGCGTCCGCCATCGTGGATGAACTCCTCACTGGGTCGGGCCGCTGCGTGCGGGCAGCACGTGGGCGAGCCGGTCGACGGTGCGGGCGAGGGACTCGGGCGGCAGCAGCCCGGGTCCGCGGCTGCGGGCGAATTCCGCGAAGGTCTCCGCCGTCGTGTACTTCGGGTGGAACCCCAGTGTCTCGCGCATCTGTGTCGTCTCGACGACCCGGCCGTGCGTGAGCAGCCGGATCTGCTCCGGCGAGAAGTCCGTGATGCCGATCGACCGCAGCGCCGTACCGGCCCAGGTGACGGTCGGCAGCAGCAGCGGGACGGTGGGCCGCCCCAGCCGCCGGGAGGTCTGCGAGAGCAGCAGCACCCCGTCTCCGGCGATGTTGAACGTGCCGCTGTTGAGCGTGCCGCGGCGGGGTGCGGCGGCGGCGATCCGCAGCACGTCGAGGGCGTCGTCCTCGTGGACGAACTGCAGCCGCGGGTCGTAGCCGAGGACGGTGGGCCACACGGGCAGCGAGAAGTACTCGGCGAGCGGGGAGTCCGCGCACGGCCCGAGGATGTTGGCGTAGCGCAGCACACACACCGCCACGTCCGGGCGGCGGCGGGCGAAGCCGCGTACGTACCCCTCGACCTCGACGATGTCCTTGGCGAAGCCGCCGCTGGGCAGCGACTTCGGTGTGGTGGTCTCGGTGAAGACGGCGGGGTCCCGGGGCGCGGAGCCGTAGACGCTGGTGCTGGACTTGATGACCAGCCGCTGCACGTTCGGGGCCTTCTGGCAGGCGCCGAGCAGCTGCATCGTCCCGATGACGTTGGTTTCCTTCACCGAGGCGCGGCCGCCGCGCTTGCCCAGCGGCGTGCCGTTGATGTCCATGTGGACGACGGTGTCGACGCCCGTCTCGGCCAGGACCCTGGCAATGGCCGGATGCCGGATATCGGCTCTGAGGAATTCGGCGCCGCCCAGATGGTGCTCCGGTGGCACGGCGTCGACCCCGATCACCCGGTCGACGTCGGGGTCGCGCTGGAGACGGCGGACGAACCGGCCGCCCAATTGCCGTGCGACTCCCGTGACGAGCACGACCTTGCCCAAGATCAGCCCTTCCTTCCCGCCGCGACCGCGCCTGGTCGGGGTATGCGGACCACGCTATCGGGTCGGTGTTGCGCAGTGATGACCGCAGGATGCCCGTGGCCGCATTTCCGTCGGACCACCGTCCATACGGCCCACAACGCACCGCGGCCCCCCATCGCACAAGGCGATGGGGGGCCGCGAATTCGCGATCAGCGTCGCTTACTTCTTGTTACGACGCTGAACACGGGTGCGCTTGAGCAGCTTGCGGTGCTTCTTCTTCGCCATCCGCTTGCGCCGCTTCTTGATAACAGAGCCCACGACTACCCTCGCTCACTTCGAATCACTCGGTGCGGGGCGTCCGAGCCCACACTACCTACATCGGGCCAGCCTACCCGGCGCCGGGCGAACGGCGTAATCCGAGGGTCGGTGACGGACGCGTCAGGCTGATTCCACCCCCACAAAGGACTCCCGGAGGTAGTCGTGAACCGCCTGCTCCGGAACCCGGAATGACCTCCCCACGCGAATCGCGGGCAGATGACCGCTGTGCACCAGGCGGTACACAGTCATCTTCGACACTCGCATCACCGTGGCGACTTCCGCCACTGTCAGGAACACGACCTCGTTCAGAGGCCTCTGGTCTGCCGCCATGTCACACCTGCACCTTCCGCATAAGACGGACACCGGCTTCCCCTCCGGTGACTCTTCGTCGCTATGCGCTCACTCCCCAGATTAGGGGCGGGTGATGCGAGTGGGGAAGAGGAGCAGCGAACAGCCGCCTAACGTGACAGACCCGCATGATTGATGACGTAACGGGCCAGCGGCCGATAATCCTCGGCCCGCACGGCGTCATCGAGCGGCACCACCACGGACACCCGCCCCTCGGCCTGGCCGACGAACGGCGCCGGGTCGTCCGTGTCCGCCAGCCCGATCGCCTCAAAGCCCAGCTGACCTGCCCCGCAGACCCAACCGTGGTCCCCGATCACCAGCGCCGGCAGCGGCCCGGGAACGTCCGCGGCGGCCGCCAGAGCGGTCCGTACCGGGAGCGGGGAATGGGTGTGTACGCCCCCGGCCCCGGGCGCGCCCCACACGCCGGGTTCTCGCATCAGCGCGACTCCCCGTACGTAGGTGAGAGTGCAGGGACGTACCCCGAACCGGGTCGCTATGTCGACACGGGCGCCATACGCCGGGGTGAGGACGGGGCAGCCCGCCGCCGAGAGGGCGTCTGCGAGGGCGGCGTAGAACTCCAGCAGCCGGTGCGGATGGCCGGTGCCGAGCAGCACCGGTGCCCGGCGGCCGGCCGCCGCGGCGACCCGTTCGGCGAACCCGTCCAGCGCGGCGAGCGTACGGTCCGGGTCGATCACATCAGGGCCGGAACTGTGCGCGGGATCGGCCGAAACCCCGCACTTCCGCCCCATCAGTCGCAGTACTTCACCGAGCGGCCAGTCCCGTTCGGGGTCCAGCCCCAGCAGCGCCCTGGGGTCGCGTGCCGCGAAGAGCCGGTAGCGCGCCAGGCTCTTCTCCCGCGTGGTCGCGATCGTGCCCGCGAGCCGCGCCTCGATCAGGTGCGCCCGCAGCGCCCCGGTTCCCAACACGCGTCCCATACTGTCCGGTTGGTCGGCCTACGGTTGCCCTGACCGACGGGTAGTCACACATCCGTGGGGCGCGGCGCCGGACCCAGCCGTACGGAGCGGTGGACGGCCCGGAGGGCGAGCTCGCGGGGACCAGGCACCTGGAGCGCTTCCGGGGCGCCGTAACGGCGTTACAGGGGCAGGACGGGGGACCGGAGTCCTACGGCAGCAGGCCGTGCGCCGGGAAGACCGCCCGGCGGGTCGCCAGCACCGCCTGGTCCAGCCGGTCGGCCGGGTCGTAGCCGTCGTCGACGAAGTCCCGCCACTGCGGCGTACGGCCGTCCGTCATCCGGTGCGGCGCCAACTGCCGGGTCCGGCGGAACACTTCGTGCCGCCAGGGCTCCGGCACCATCGTGGTCGGCTCGATCGGCCGGCCCGCCGCGATCGCGACCAGATGCGTCCAGCTGCGCGGCACCACGTCCACCACCGCGTAGCCGCCCCCACCGAGCGCGACCCACCGGCCGTCCGCGTGCTCGTGCGCCAGGTCGTGGCAGGCCTCCGCCACGGCCCGCTGGGCGTCCAGACTGACCGCGAGATGCGCCAGCGGGTCCTCGAAGTGGGTGTCGGCGCCGTGCTGCGTCACGATCACCTGCGGCCGGAAGGCCCCCAGCAGCTCCGGGACCACGGCGTGGAACGCCCGCAGCCAGCCCTCGTCCCCGGTGCCGGCCGGCAGCGCCACATTCGCCGCGCTGCCCTCCGCGCCCGCCCCGCCGGTCTCCTCCGGCCAGCCGGTCTGCGGGAAGAGCGTCCGGGGATGCTCGTGCAGCGAGATCGTCAGGACCCGCGGGTCCTCCCAGAACGCCGCCTGCACCCCGTCGCCGTGGTGGACGTCCACATCCACGTACGCGACCCGTTCGGCGCCGAGCTCCAGCAGCCGGGCGATCGCCAGCGACGCGTCGTTGTAGATGCAGAAGCCGGCCGCCCCGCCCGGCATCGCGTGGTGCAGCCCGCCGGCGAAGTTCACCGCGTGCGCCGCGTCGCCGCGCCACACGGCCTCCGCCGCACCCACCGACTGCCCGGCGATCAGCGCGGACGCCTCATGCATCCGTACGAACGCCGGATCGTCCGCCGTCCCCAGCCCGTACGACAGATCCGCGGCCGCCGGGTCCGCCGAGGCCCTGCGCACCGCCGCGATGTAGTCCTCGCGATGCACCAGCCGCAGGGTGGAGTCGCCGGCCGGCTTGGCCGCGACCACCTCCAGCGGCCCGCGGTCCAGCTCGAACGCCTCCACCAAACGCATGGTCAGCGCGAGCCGGACCGGGTCCATCGGATGCCCGGACCCGAAGTCGTAGCCCGTTACTGCCTCATCCCACATCAGCTGTGCGCGGCCGCTCATGTCCGTCACCGTATCGGGCCTCCGGCGCGCCGAACGAGCGGGCGTACACCAGCGTCACCAGGACAAGGACCATCGGTACGAGCATGGCCCCCCGGTAGCTCCAGATCTCACCGAGCGCGCCGACCAGCGGAGAGCCGATCAGGAAGCCCACGTAGTTGAAGAGGTTCAGCCGCGCCACGGCCCGGTCCGCGGCCTCGGGGCCCTGCTTCTCGAAGGCCAGCCGCCCCGCCGCAGCGAACGTCTGGGGCACGATCACACAGAGCCCGAGCCCCAGCAGCGTGAACCCCGCCATCCCCGTCCACGCCCCCGGAGCCGCCGCCACCACCGCGAAACCGCCCGCCGCGAGCACCGCCCCGGTCCGCACCACCGCGACCGCCCCGAAGCGCCGCACCCCCAGGTCCCCGACCGCCCGCCCGAGCAGCGTGGTGACCATGTAGACGTTGTACGGAACGGTGGCGAGCTGCTCGGAGCTCCCCAGGACGTCCTGCAGATACTTCGCGCTCCAGTTGGAGACGGTCGAGTCCCCGATGTACGCGAACGCCATCACCAGACACAGCGGCACCAACAGCCGCATCGCGAGGGGCACCACGGCCCCCGTGGGCCCCTCCCCGCTCCCGTCCGGAGCCCGCCGGTCCTGGTCCACGAACCACCGGCCCGCGATCAGCCCCAGCGGCACCAGGACGGCCACGACCGGCCCGTAGAGCAGCGCGAGCGACAGCCTCCCGTGCGCACCCGCCCAGGCCAGCGAGGCGCCCACGATGCCGCCCAGGCTGTAGGTCGCGTGGAACCCGAGCATGATGCTCCGCCCGTACGCCCGCTGCAGGCTCACCCCGAGCATGTTCATCGAGGCGTCCAGCGCCCCCACCGACAGCCCGAACACGGCCAGCGCCACCGCGACCTGCGCCATCGAGCCGACCGACCCGACCGCCGCCAGCGCCAGACACACCACCGGCTGCACCGCGCGCAGTACCCGGCCGGGCCGCACCCGCTTCACCAGCTGCTCGGTGACGACGCTGCCGGCCCCCGCGAGCACGGGCACCGCCGCCAGGAACACCGGCAACAGACCGTCCGAGATCCCGTAGCGGTTCTGGATCGCGGGTATTCGGGTCACGAGGAGGGCGAAGACCGCGCCCTGGATGAAGAAGCTCAGGGCCAGCGAGGCCCGACCGTGCCGCAGCTGCGCTCCTGGTACCCGAGGGGCCGTCATGGCCGCTCAGCGTAGAACTCCCCACTACCACTGGGTAGATGGATCACAGCACCGATTCCACGGGGCGTCTGCCGGGGTGGCGAGGCCGGTGCCCTACTGCAACAGCGCCGGCAGCTCCGCCATACGGGCGAACAGCGCGGTGGCCCCGGCCTCCGTCAGCCTCTCCGGCGGCGTCATCGCCGTGAAACCGTAGACGTCCATCCCCGCCGCGACCGCGGCCCGCACCCCCAGCGGACTGTCCTCGACCACCGCACACCGTTCCGGGGCCACCCCCATCTCCCGTGCCGCATGCAGGAAGAGATCCGGCGCCGGCTTCCCCCGCCCCACGTCCTGCGAGGAGAAGACCCGCTCTCCGGCACCGCCGCCGGCCCCCGCGAACCGCTCCCACAGCCCGGTCTTCGTCAACGCCACCCGAATACGCTCATGGCTCCCCGACGACCCGACGCAGTACGGCACCCCGTCCGCGGCCAGCTTCTCCAGCACCTCGCCCACGCCCGCCACGGGCTCCAGACTCCTGCGGAACTCCTCGAAGACCCGGGCATGAAAGTTCTCGTCGAACCCGGCCGGCAGGCGCTTCCCGGACCGCCGCAGCACGCTCTCATGAATCCGGTGCATCGCACCGCCCATGTAGTCGCGCAGCGAATCCTCGTAGCTGGTGGGATGACCCGATGCGGTGAGGTGGTCGGCAAGTATCCGATTGGAGATCGGCTCGCTGTCCACCAGGACACCATCGTTATCGAAAATGATCAGGCCATAGCGCATACCCAAGAGCCTAATGACCTGCCCGGAAACGCGAAAAAGCCCCGCACCATAAGGTGCGGGGCTTCCCCACAAAGATTGTTCGGCGGCGTCCTACTCTCCCACAGGGTCCCCCCTGCAGTACCATCGGCGCTGAAAGGCTTAGCTTCCGGGTTCGGAATGTAACCGGGC
>NZ_JBSFJF010000070.1:0-34015 GCF_053597915.1 Streptomyces sp. NPDC001219
ACGCCCGGTTACATTCCGAACCCGGAAGCTAAGCCTTTCAGCGCCGATGGTACTGCAGGGGGGACCCTGTGGGAGAGTAGGACGCCGCCGAACAAATTTTGAAAAAGCCCCTCGGGAACGCGAGTTCCCGAGGGGCTTTCTTGCGTTGTGGTGATCTTGGGACCCGCGGCACGGCGTCGCCGGCGGGCCAGGTAAGGTCAGGGGGCATCGTTGGCAGATTTCCCACAGGAGGCTTCCGCGTGGAGGTCCAGGAGACGCGGGTCCAGACGGATCGCGTCCTCACCATCCCGAATATCCTGAGCATGGCTCGCCTGCTCGGCGTGCCGTTGTTCCTGTGGTTGATCCTGTGGCCGGTATTCGGCGGCCCGAAGGCCGATGGCTGGGCGTTGCTGGTCCTCGCGCTGAGCGGGGTCAGTGACTATCTGGACGGCAAGCTCGCCCGGCGCTGGAACCAGATCAGCAGCCTGGGCCGCATCCTCGACCCGGCCGCCGACCGCCTCTACATCCTGTCCACCCTCGTCGGCCTGACCTGGCGCGAGATCCTGCCGGTCTGGCTGACCGCGGCCCTGCTGGCACGGGAAGTGATGCTGCTGATCGCCATCGGATTCCTCGGACGCCACGGATACGGGCCGCCCCAGGTGAACTTCCTGGGCAAAGCGGCTACGTTCAACTTGATGTACGCCTTCCCGCTGCTCCTCCTGAGCAGCGGAACCGGCTGGCTTCACACACTTGCTGCCGTTTTCGGATGGGCGTTCGCAGGATGGGGTACAGCGCTGTACTGGTGGGCAGGAATCCTCTACGTGGTCCAAGTCCGCCGACTCATCAGAGCGGACACCACGGCCGACTGAGCTTTCCGGACCGGCAGCTGGTGCCAAGGCCCGGCGCCCGTACGCGATAACAGGAACAGTGGGCGAACTGGACAAGTGAAGTCGGCAAGACCGTCGTCTCTTAGAGGAGGACGCTTCCGACATGAAGGCCGTTGTGATGGCCGGTGGCGAAGGAACACGACTTCGCCCCATGACGTCCAGTATGCCCAAGCCCCTGCTTCCGGTCGTCAACCGGCCGATCATGGAGCATGTGCTCAGGCTGCTGAAGCGGCATGGTCTCAGCGAGACCGTCGTGACCGTGCAATTCCTTGCCTCCCTCGTCAAGAACTACTTCGGCGACGGAGAAGAGCTCGGAATGGAGCTCACCTATGCCAACGAGGAAAAGCCGCTCGGTACCGCGGGCAGTGTGAAGAATGCCGAGGAAGCCCTCAAGGACGACGCCTTCCTCGTCATCTCCGGTGACGCCCTCACCGACTTCGACCTCACGGATCTGATCCGCTTCCACAAGGAAAAGGGCGCCCTGGTCACCGTCTGCCTGACGCGGGTCCCCAATCCGCTCGAGTTCGGCATCACCATCGTCGACGAGGCCGGAAAGGTCGAACGCTTCCTGGAAAAGCCCACCTGGGGCCAGGTCTTCTCGGACACCGTCAACACCGGCATCTACGTCATGGAGCCGGAGGTCTTCGACTATTTCGAGCCCGATGTGTCGGTGGACTGGTCGGGTGATGTCTTTCCGCAGCTCATGAAGGAAGGCAAGCCGATCTACGGCTATGTCGCGGAGGGCTACTGGGAGGACGTCGGCACGCACGAGAGTTATGTGAAGGCCCAGGCCGACGTGCTCGAAGGCAAGGTCGATGTCGAAATCGACGGCTTCGAGATCTCGCCGGGCGTATGGGTCGCGGAGGGCGCCGAGGTCCATTCCGACGCGGTGCTGCGCGGCCCGCTGTACATCGGCGACTACGCCAAGATCGAAGCCGGTGTGGAGCTGCGTGAGCACACCGTCGTCGGCTCCAATGTCGTCGTCAAGAGCGGTGCGTTCCTGCACCGTGCCGTCGTGCACGACAACGTCTACATCGGGCAGCAGAGCAATCTGCGCGGCTGCGTGATCGGCAAGAACACCGACATCATGCGGGCCGCCCGGATCGAGGACGGCGCCGTCATCGGCGACGAATGCCTGATCGGCGAAGAGTCGATCGTCCAGGGCAATGTGCGGGTCTATCCGTTCAAGACCATCGAGGCCGGCGCGTTCGTCAACACGTCGGTGATCTGGGAGTCCCGGGGGCAGGCGCATCTGTTCGGCGCCCGCGGGGTGTCCGGCATCCTCAATGTCGAGATCACACCGGAACTCGCGGTACGGCTCGCGGGGGCGTACGCCACCACGCTCAAGAAAGGCTCCACGGTCACCACCGCCCGCGACCACTCCCGTGGTGCGCGGGCGCTCAAACGTGCCGTGATCTCCGCGCTGCAGGCCAGCGCCATCGACGTACGCGACCTGGAGAACGTCCCGCTGCCCGTGGCCCGCCAGCAGACCGCGCGGGGCAGTGCCGGCGGGATCATGGTCCGCACGACGCCCGGTGTGCCGGACTCCGTGGACATCATGTTCTTCGACGAGCGGGGCGCCGACCTCTCACAGGCCGGGCAGCGCAAGCTCGACCGGGTCTTCGCCCGCCAGGAGTACCGTCGCGCCTTCCCTGGCGAGATCGGCGATCTGATCTTCCCGGCCAGCGTCTTCGACTCCTACACCGGATCGCTGCTGCGGGCCGTGGACACCACGGGCGTCAGCGATTCCGGACTCAAGGTCGTCGTGGACGCCTCCAACGGCAGTGCGGGCCTGGTCCTGCCCAGTCTTATGGGACGGCTCGGCGTCGACTCCCTGACCATCAACCCCGGGCTCGACGAATCCCGGCCGACCGAGACCGCCGACGCCCGGCGTGCCGGCCTGGTCCGGCTCGGCGAGATCGTGGCCTCGGCGCGGGCCGCCTTCGGCGTGCGCTTCGACCCCGTAGGCGAGCGGCTCTCCCTGGTGGACGAGCGCGGCCGGATCATCGAGGACGACCGCGCGCTGCTGGTCATGCTGGATCTGGTGGCGGCCGAGCGGCGTACCGGGCGGGTGGCGCTGCCGGTGACCACGACCCGGATCGCCGAGCAGGTGGCGGCGTATCACGGGACGCAGGTGGAGTGGACGACGACCTCGCCCGACGATCTGACCCGGGTGGGCCGCGCCGACGGCACGGTCTTCGGCGGGGACGGCATGGGCGGCTTCCTCATCCCGGAGTTCAGCAGCGTCTTCGACGGCGCGGCCGCGTTCGTCCGGCTGATCGGCCTGGTCGCCCGTACCCAGCTCACGCTCAGCCAGATCGACGCCCGTATCCCACGGGCGCATGTCCAGCGCCGGGACCTGGCCACCCCGTGGGCGGTCAAGGGATTGGTCATGCGGCATGTGGTCGAGGCCGCCGGCGACCGGGACGTGGACACCACCGACGGGGTACGGGTCGTGGAGTCCGACGGCCGCTGGGTCCTGGTGCTGCCGGACCCCGCGGAGGCGGTCACGCACCTGTGGGCGGAGGGGCCGGATGACGCCTCCGCCCAGCAGCTGCTGGACGAGTGGTCCGCGGTGGTGGACAGCGCGGGACGCTGACCGGGGCCCCGCCGGCGGGCCGTGAATCGGCACGCCGGTGGGGCCATTGGGAGACCGCGCGGCCGACGTGCGACGATGTGCGGCATGTCGCAGCAGCGCCCCGATCGGAGCAACCCGAATACGCCGGCCGCGCGCCCCGATGCGTCCATGTCGCTGCTGACCAACGTGATGGATCACAGCCTCGATGACGGATATGCCGAGGCCGCCGCGCGCAAGTCCGAAGCCGGGGTACGCGGGCTGCCGCGCACCCTGCGGGCGAAGTTGGGCCTGGCGGCCGGTTTGGTGCTGGCCGCGGTCGTGGTGACGGTGGGGGCGGCGCAGGCGCGGATATCAGCACCCACGCTCGCCAAGGAGCGCGAGGAACTGATCAACCGCATCCAGAAGGGCACCGGGGAGGCGGACCGGCAGCAGAAGCGGGTCGACGCGCTCCGGGACGATGTCAGCACCATGCAGCGCGAGGCGCTGAAGAGACACGGCGGCGACAAGGCGGAGCTGCTGGCCCTGCTGTCCGGCTCGACCCAGGTCACCGGCCCTGGCGTGAAGCTCGTCGTGGACGATGCGAAGGGCGCGGCGTCCAGCGGCGGCGGTCCGCGCGAAAGCAGTGGTTTTTCGGACACCGGGCGGGTACGCGACAGGGATATGCAACGCGTCGTCAACGGTCTGTGGGCGTCCGGTGCGGAGGCCATCTCCGTCAATGGGCAGCGGCTTACGTCACTCTCGGCGATCAGAGCCGCGGGAGACGCCATACTGGTCGACAACAAGCCACTGGTGCCGCCTTATACGGTGCTGGCGGTGGGGGACGGGCAGCGGCTGAGCACCGCGTTCCAGGACAGCGCCGACGGTCAGTACCTGCATGTGCTGCAGGAGAACTACGGCGTGCGCACCAGGATTTCCGCTGAGAACGGGGTCACGCTGCCGCCCGCGCCCAGCTTGATCGTACGTACCGCAAAGCCGCAGGCCGGCGCCGCCAAGGCGGACGGCGCCGACACAGGGAAGGGCACATCGTGATCGCCGTTTTGGGCCTCATCGTGGGAGTCGTGGTCGGGCTTGTCGTCCGACCCGTGGTGCCGACGGTGGTCGAGCCCTACTTGCCGATCGCTGTCGTCGCGGCGCTGGACGCCGTGTTCGGCGGTCTGCGCGCCATGCTGGACGGCATCTTCGACGACAAGGTCTTCGTGGTCTCCTTCCTGTCGAATGTCGTGGTCGCCGCGCTGATCGTCTTCCTCGGCGACAAGTTGGGTGTCGGTGCCCAACTCTCCACCGGC
The DNA here is from genome assembly GCF_053597915.1 of Streptomyces sp. NPDC001219. Classification (NCBI taxonomy): domain Bacteria; kingdom Bacillati; phylum Actinomycetota; class Actinomycetes; order Kitasatosporales; family Streptomycetaceae; genus Streptomyces; species Streptomyces sp. NPDC001219. Next base: position 4,731 of record NZ_JBSFJF010000070.1, read on the forward strand.
GTCGTCGTGGTGCTGGGTATCCGGATCTTCTCCAACGCCGCCGCGATCCGCCGGCACGTCTTCAGGGCGTGAGGCGGATGACCGAGGACCAGGCCCCGGAGCCGGAGAAGCCCGAGCCGGAGAAGAAGGCCGAGCTGGAGAAGAACCAGCCGGAGCGGAAACCGGAGCAGGCGAAGGCGGCGGAGGGGACGGAACCGGAGCGGACGGAGCCGGAGCGGACGGAGCCGGAGCCGGACGGTGGCCCGGCCGGCCGGCGTCCGATGCCGCCCGCGAGCTGGAACACCCCCGAGCCGGCGGAGTCCGGTGACGGAGCCGAAGCCCAGGAACCGGACAGTGCTGGACAGAAGCAGGGCAAAGGGGCAGACTCCTCGACCCCGGACGTCGTTGCCGATGACGACGGGGGTGCGGAACGCCCGAAGACCGGTCGGGAGCGGCTCGTTGCGAGTCTGTGGCCGCCGCGGCTGACCCGGGCTCAACTGATCGTCGCGCTGCTGCTGTTCATTCTCGGCCTCGGCCTGGCGATTCAGGTACGTTCCACAAGTGACAGCAGTGCGCTGAGAGGTGCGCGCCAGGAGGACCTGGTGCGCATTCTGGACGAGCTGGACAACCGCTCCCAGCGGTTGACCGATGAACAGCGGCGCCTGGAAGGGCAGAAGACCGAGCTGGAGAACAGCTCGGACCAGGCCGAGGAGGCCCGTAAGCAGACCGTGGAGAAGGAACAGCAGCTGGGCGTGCTGGCCGGGACCGTCGCGGCACGGGGGCCCGGCATCAACCTGACCATCGACGACCCGACGCACTCCGTGGAGGCGGACAAGCTGCTGGACACCATCCAGGAACTGCGGGCGGCCGGCGCGGAGGCCATCCAGGTCAACGACGTACGGGTCGTCGCGGACAGCTATCTCTCGGATGTCCGGGGTGGCGTGGAGATCGACGGCAAGCGCGTCATGCAGCCGTTCCGCTTCAAGGTCATCGGCAAGCCGGAGGACTTGGAACCGGCGCTGAACATCCCTGGCGGAGTGGTCCAGACTCTGGAGAAGGAGCAGGCCAAGGTGTCTGTGACCCGTGAGGAGAAGATCATTGTGAACGCCTTGCGAGAGGCGAAGCGGCCTGACTACGCTCGGTTGTCATCTCAGTGAGGCGTGCACGTATGTCGAGTGCCCGGGAAGGGCATGAGGTAGCGGGGGGTCGACGCACCGTGCGTGTGGTGTGTGGTGGAAACTGTCTGAAGGCCACGGACGTTCACAGGATGTCCGGATGGGCCGGTGTGTGCATCGAGGGTTCGTCCTGCCCCACGGGCGGGTCTGTTTCGTTCAAGGGGAATCGCCCGTGAAGTTGTTTGGAAAGCTTTTTGGCAAGAGCGCACGCCAGGAGGGCGACAGCGGCTCGGCGCGGCACCGCGCTCCGCGTCAGCCCGACGAGAGCGGCGCGTCCGAGGACCGTCCGCTCTTCCGTGACGAGGTCAGCAGTCCGTCCGGGGGGTACGGCGCGGGTTCTGTTGACCCCTCCGGTGCCGGCCGCATAGGTTCCCAGGAACCATCAGCCGCACACACGGGTGGAGGGTCGGCCTTGCCGGTTTGTACGAGGTGTGGGAACCAGAACGCCGAGGCGAGCCGGTTCTGCTCCAACTGTGGCGCGCCGCTGCGTGCGGGTGCCCAGCCCGAGCGGGCGTCCGAGACGACGTCGACCATCTCCATTTCGGGGCTGGAGGCCTACGACTCGGAGACGACGGGCCAGAATCTGGCGCCGTCGCTGTCGCCCGAGGCCCAGGCGGCCGTGGACGCTCTCCCGTTGGGATCGGCGCTGCTGGTCGTCCGCCGGGGGCCGAACTCGGGCAGCCGCTTCCTGCTGGACAGCGAGCTGACCACGGCCGGCCGGCATCCGCAGGGCGACATCTTCCTCGACGATGTGACGGTCTCGCGTCGGCACGTGGAATTCCGTCGCGGTTCCGACGGTCTCTTCACCGTCGCCGACGTCGGCAGCCTGAACGGCACCTACGTCAACCGTGAGCGGATCGACTCCGTCGCCCTCGCGACCGGCGACGAGGTCCAGATCGGCAAGTTCCGTCTGGTCTTCTACGCGAGCCAGCGAGGCGCCGGTATCTGACCGGCCGGGGAAGGCGTATGCGCGATACACCGAAAGGCGGCGCCGGTTCTGCCGGTGCCGCCTCCTCGGATGGCAAGCCGGTGAGCATCGGCACGGTGCTCACCCAGCTGCGCGAGGAGTTTCCCGAGGTCACCATCTCCAAGATTCGCTTCCTGGAGGCCGAGGGACTCGTCGAGCCGAAGCGCACGCCTTCCGGCTACCGCAAATTCACGCAGGACGATGTCGGGCGGCTGGCCGCCGTCCTGCGGATGCAGCGGGACCACTATCTGCCGCTCAAGGTCATCCGGGAGCATCTCGACGCTCTGGCGCGCGGTGAGCAGGTGCCGCTGCCGGCCCCGGCCGCACCCACCCGGGATCTGGTCGAGGGCCTGCCCGACCCGGATACGGAGCCTCCGACGGCTGCCCGGATCGGCCGGGCCGAGCTGCTGGCCGCCGCGGACGTGGACGAGGCGGCGCTCGCCGACTGGGAGTCCTACGGACTCATCGTCCCCCATGCGGACGGCGGATACGACATCGAGGCCGTCACGGTCGCCAAACTTGTCGCGGACCTGGGCCGATTCGGTCTGGAGCCGCGGCATCTGCGTGCGGTGAAGGCGGCGGCCGAGCGCGAGGCGGGCCTGGTCGAACAGGTCGTTGCACCCCTTCGGCGGCACCGTAACCCGCAGACCAGGGCGCATGCCGAAGCCACCGCCAGGGAGCTGGCGACGCTGTCCGTACGGCTCCACGCGGCCTTGCTGCAGAGCGCGCTGCGGGTCCGCCCGTAGCGAGCAAACGAGTGCCCGACTACCCAAACCTGCCGGGCACGTCCTAGGGTTGCTGTGTGAACGAGCTCGACGTCGTGGGTGTCCGGGTGGAAATGCCTTCCAGCCAACCGATCGTGCTCCTGCGGGAGGTGGGAGGCGATCGATACTTGCCCATTTGGATCGGGCCAGGGGAGGCCACCGCCATCGCCTTTGCCCAGCAGGGCATGGTCCCTGCCAGGCCGCTGACGCACGACCTTTTCAAGGACGTGCTGGAAGCGGTGGGCCAGGAGCTGACGCAGGTCCGCATCACGGATCTGCGCGAGGGGGTTTTCTATGCCGAACTTGTCTTCGCGAGCGGGGTCGAGGTCAGTGCGCGTCCGTCGGACGCGATAGCGCTGGCCCTGCGCACCGGAACGCCGATCTTCGGTACGGACGGTGTGCTGGACGACGCGGGGATCGCCATCCCGGACGAGCAGGAGGACGAGGTGGAGAAGTTCCGCGAGTTCCTCGACCAGATCTCGCCCGAGGACTTCGGGACCAACAGCCAGTGATATCGGCCAGTCGAACCGCCTGATTCCGGCCAAACAATCAGGCCTTCCCCGTGCGAGGTCACGAGAAACCACTCGTAGGGTGATTATCACTCGGCGTGGCGAGCGCGGCGATCGTTGACGCACCCCGAGTGACTGCATACCGTCGATGTGGCAGGTCCCGTCCGGGACGTGGAGGACGGAGGGCGGCGTGGCAATCACCGGCGACGGTATGGCGGCGGAAGGGGCGTTGCCGCTCCACTCGAGCGCGGCAGCGAACCCTGCGCCGGCACCGGCCGCGGCGGTGTCGGGGGACTGCGAGGCTCAGAACATCGGCTATCGCGGCCCGACCGCTTGTGCGGCAGCGGGCATCACTTATCGGCAGCTCGACTACTGGGCGCGTACGGGCCTGGTGGAGCCGAGCATCCGGCCGGCCTACGGCTCCGGCACCCAGCGGCTCTACAGTTTCCGGGACGTCGTGGTCCTGAAGATCGTCAAGCGGCTGCTGGACACCGGGGTGTCGCTGCAGAACATCCGCACTGCCGTCCAGCATCTGCGCTCGCGCGGGCTGGCGGATCTGACGCGGATGACGCTGATGAGCGATGGCGCGACGGTCTACGAGTGCACCTCGCCCGACCAGGTCGTGGATCTGCTCCAGGGCGGTCAGGGCGTCTTCGGGATCGCCGTCGGAGTGGTCTGGCGGGACGTGGAGGGCGCGCTGTCACAGCTCCACGGGGAGCGCGTCGACACCGGCGAGACGCTGATCGGGAAGAACCCGCAGGACGAGCTGGCGCGGCGGCGTCACCGCGCGGGCTGAGTCCCCGGGCGGAGCGCGCGGCCCGGCATGGGGCCGATTGTCAGTGGCATGGGGCAGCATCGGAGATGTGAGACCCGCGCCGACGATCCTGCATCTGGACATGGATGCGTTCTTCGCGGCCGCCGAGCAGGCGGCCAAACCGAGCCTGCGCGGAAAACCGGTGGTGGTCGGCGGCGTCGGCGGGCGCGGTGTGGTCTCCACGGCCTCGTACGAGGCGCGGGTGTTCGGGGTCCGGTCCGCGATGCCGACGGCCCAGGCCCGTCGGCTGTGTCCCAACGCCGCCTATCTCAGCCCTCGCTTCACCCTGTACCGCCAGGTGAGTGAGGCGGTGATGGAGCTGCTGCACGCGCTGTCGCCGTTGGTGGAGCCGCTGAGCCTGGACGAGGCGTTCGTCGATCTGGAGGCGGGCGGGGTGCCGGCCGAGTCGGCGGCCGTACGGGCCGTGGGGGAGCAGCTGCGGCGGGACATCCGGTCCGCGACGGGGCTGACCGGCTCGGTCGGGCTGGCCGGGGCGAAGATGCTGGCGAAGATCGCCTCCGAGGCGGCCAAGCCGGACGGCCTGGTGGTGATCGAGCCGGGCACGGAACGGGAGCTGCTGGGGCCGATGACGGTGCGGACGCTGCCCGGGGTGGGGCCCGCGACGGCCGAGACGCTGCGCCGGGCCGGGATTCATACCGTTCAGGAGACCGCGGAGGCCGGTGAGGCCGAGCTGGTGCGGCTGCTGGGCAAGGCGCACGGCGCGGGGCTGTACGGGATGGCGCTGGGGCAGGACGACCGGCCGGTGGTGGCTGAGCGGGACGCCAAGTCGATCTCCGTCGAGGACACCTTCGAGGTGGACCTGACCGACCGGACGCGGGTGCGGAGCGAGGTGCTGCGGCTGGCGGACCGGTGCGTCCAGCGGCTGCGGGCGGCCGGGCGTTCCGGGCGGACGGTGGTCATCAAGGTGCGCAACTACGACTTTTCGACGCTGACCCGTTCCGAGACGCTCCGCGGACCCACCGACGATCCGGCGGTGATACGGGAGGCCGCTGTGCGCCTGCTGGAGACGGTGGACACCACCGGCGGGGTGCGGCTGCTGGGCGTGGGGGTCAGCGGGCTGGCGGACTTCACACAGGAGGACCTGTTCGCCCAGGTGGCGACGGAGCGGGAGGCGGCGGAGTCGGCCGCGGCGGCCGCTGCCGCGGCGGCGGAGCAGGCCGCCGGGGGCGCGGAGCGGCGGGAGGCCGAGGAGGAGCCGCCGCGGCGCTGGCATCCGGGGCTGGACGTGGTGCACGAGGAGTACGGCGCCGGCTGGGTGCAGGGGAGCGGGGTGGGGAGGGTGACCGTCCGCTTCGAAACGCCATGGTCCGCACCGGGGAGGGTGCGGACCTTCGCTGTCGAGGACCCGGCGCTGCGGCCGGGGGAGCCCCTGCCGCTGGTGGGCGGGGCGCCGGCGGATGGTCAGTCGTCCGAGCCGGCGATCTTGCCGAAGTTGGTGTCGCCGGAGCCCGGCACCGGATCAGAGGTCGGGGAAGAAATATCCAGGCGATAGTGGTGATAGAGCTGAAGTTCCTGCTCAGGGGAGAGGTGACGGCCCACGCCGAAGTCCGGGGCGTCCTTGATCAGTTTGCGGTCGTAAGGAATGTGCAGTCCCTCATCGACCATTTTGCTGGGCTCCAGGGGGACGAACGCATCCCGGCTGAAGAGTCCGGTGCGTACGGCCGCCCACTCCGGTTCCCCCGTCGCATCGTCGAGGTAGACCTCGTCGATGGTCCCTATTTTCGCGCCGTTACGGTCGAATGCTTTGCGGCCGATCAGGCTTCGGGGATCGATATCGGTTTGCACGGCCCCTCCAATTGGTCGCAACTGCCCTGTGACAACTACCAAACGGCACATTTCATGCCCCGGCCACTCGAAGGAGCCTTCGAGAGCCACGCTGGTAGGCTGGCGATTGGCCGCAGACCCCGTGCGGGAGAGTCCTTGTCGTTCGCGACCAGGGCGCCGAAGGAGCAACTCCTCCCCGGAATCTCTCAGGCACCCGTACCGCATGGACGAGGTCACTCTGGAAAGCAGGGCGGGCCACGGACGGCACAGCGCCGAGACCCCCCTCACCGACGGTGAAAGCCGGGCCGCTCCTGGGCGGGCCGGTGAAGCTCTCAGGTTAGATGACAGAGGGGGAGGCCGTCCGGGCACCCGCGCCGTGGTGCCCCTCGTAGGTCGCACCGACCAGGAGGCCCCCGCAGATGACCACCAATCGCATCTCCTTGACCGAGCTGGAAAGCGGCACCCCCTTCGAGCGCCGGCACATCGGTCCCGACCAGGCGGCGCAGGCGAAGATGCTCGCGCACATCGGCTTCGGGTCGCTGGACGAGCTCACCGCCACCGCCGTGCCCGATGTGATCAAGAGCGCCGAGGCGCTCGGCCTGCCGCAGGCCCGTACCGAGGCCGAGGTGCTCAAGGAGCTCCAGGGCCTGGCGGACCGCAACCAGGTCCTCGCTTCCATGATCGGTCTCGGCTACTACGGCACGTTCACCCCGCCGGTGATCCTGCGCAACGTCATGGAGAACCCGGCCTGGTACACGGCGTACACGCCCTACCAGCCGGAGATCTCGCAGGGCCGCCTGGAGGCGCTGCTGAACTTCCAGACCATGGTCGCCGACCTGACCGGACTGCCCACCTCCGGCTCCTCGCTGCTGGACGAGGGCACCGCCGCCGCTGAGGCGATGGCGCTCTCCCGCCGTGTCGGCAAGGTCAAGCAGGGTGTCTTCCTGGTCGACGCCGACTGTCTGCCGCAGACCGTCGCCGTGATCGAGACCCGTGCGGAGCCCACCGGCGTCGAGGTCGTGGTCGCGGACCTGTCCGACGGCATTCCGGCCGAGATCGCCGAGCGCGGTGTGTTCGGTGTGCTGCTCCAGTACCCGGGCGCCTCCGGTGCGGTGCGTGACCCCCGCGCCCTCATCGAGCAGGCCCACGAGCTGGGCGCGATCGTCACCGTCGCCGCCGACCTGCTCGCCCTGACGCTGCTCACCTCGCCCGGTGAGCTGGGCGCGGACATCGCCGTCGGCACCACCCAGCGCTTCGGTGTCCCGATGGGCTTCGGTGGACCGCACGCCGGCTTCATGGCTGTCCGTGACCAGTTCGCCCGCAGCCTCCCCGGCCGTCTCGTGGGCGTCTCCGTCGACGCCGACGGCAACAAGGCCTACCGGCTGGCGCTGCAGACCCGTGAGCAGCACATCCGCCGGGAGAAGGCCACCAGCAACATCTGCACCGCGCAGGTGCTGCTCGCCGTCATGGCCGGCATGTACGCGGTCTACCACGGGCCCGAGGGCCTGCGGACCATCGCCCGGCGCACCCACCGCTACGCCGCGGTCCTCGCCGAGGGCCTGCGGGCCGGCGGGGTGGAGATCGTGCACGACGCGTACTTCGACACCCTGACCGCGCGGGTGCCCGGTCGGGCCGCCGACGTCGTCGCCGCCGCCCGCGAGGCCGGGGTCAACCTCCGGCAGGTCGACGCGGACCTGGTGGGCATCGCCTGTGACGAGACCACCGGGCGGGCGCAGCTGGCCGGCGTCTGGAGTGCCTTCGGGGTGCAGGGCGACGTCGAGCAGCTGGACGCCGCCGCGGCCGAGGCGCTGCCGCAGGGGCTGCTGCGCCACGACGACTACCTCGCGCACCCGGTCTTCCACGAGCACCGCTCCGAGACGGCGATGCTGCGCTACCTGCGCACCCTCGCCGACAAGGACTACGCGCTGGACCGCGGCATGATCCCGCTCGGCTCCTGCACGATGAAGCTGAACGCCACCACCGAGATGGAGCCGGTCACCTGGCCCGCGTTCGGCCAGCTGCACCCGTTCGCGCCGGCCGGCCAGGCCGAGGGCTACCTCACGCTGATCCAGGAGCTGGAGGAGCGGCTGGCCACGGTCACCGGCTACGACAAGGTCTCCATCCAGCCGAACGCCGGGTCGCAGGGCGAGCTGGCCGGTCTGCTGGCCGTCCGCGCCTACCACCGCGCCAATGGCGACGAGCAGCGCACGGTCTGCCTGATCCCGTCGTCGGCGCACGGCACCAACGCCGCCAGCGCAGTGATGGCCGGGATGAAGGTCGTCGTCGTCAAGACCGGTGAGGACGGCGAGGTCGACACCGACGACCTGCACGCCAAGATCGAGAAGCACCGTGACGAGCTCGCGGTCCTGATGGTGACCTACCCCTCCACCCACGGGGTGTTCGAGGAGCACATCACCCAGATCTGCGCGGCGGTGCACGAGGCCGGCGGCCAGGTCTACGTCGACGGCGCCAACCTCAACGCGCTGGTCGGGCTCGCCGAGCCCGGCAAGTTCGGCGGCGACGTCTCGCATCTGAACCTGCACAAGACCTTCTGCATCCCGCACGGCGGCGGTGGCCCCGGTGTCGGCCCGGTCGGCGTCCGCGCCCACCTGGCGCCGTACCTGCCCAACCACCCGCTGCAGCCGGGCGCTGGCCCCGAGACCGGCGTCGGGCCGATCTCCGCCGCTCCCTGGGGCTCGGCCGGCATCCTGCCGATCTCCTGGGCGTACGTCCGCCTTATGGGCGGTGAGGGCCTCAAGCGCGCCACCCAGGTCGCGGTCCTCAGCGCGAACTACATCGCCAAGCGCCTGGAGCCGCACTACCCGGTGCTCTACACCGGCCCCGGCGGTCTGGTGGCGCACGAGTGCATCATCGACGTCCGGCCGCTGACCAAGGCGACCGGTGTGAGCATCGACGATGTGGCCAAGCGGCTGATCGACTACGGCTTCCACGCGCCGACGATGTCGTTCCCGGTGGCCGGCACCCTGATGATCGAGCCGACCGAGAGCGAGGACCTCGCGGAGCTGGACCGGTTCTGCGACGCGATGATCGCCATCCGTGCGGAGATCGAGAAGGTCGGCTCGGGGGAGTGGGACAAGGACGACAACCCGCTGCGCAACGCCCCGCACACCGCGGGCGCGCTCGGTGGCGACTGGACGCACCCGTACACCCGCGAGGAGGCCGTCTTCCCGGCCGGTGTCTCCGTCGCCGAGAAGTACTGGCCGCCGGTGCGCCGGATCGACGGTGCCTACGGCGACCGTAACCTCGTCTGCTCCTGCCCGCCGCTGGACGAGTACGACAACTGACCCACGGCAGCAGCAAGGGCCCTCGGCAGATCTGCCGGGGGCCCTGTGGTTCGTGGTGAGCGCGGCGGGTCAGGCGGCGGCGCCGACCCGGGTGCGGTGCGGGGCGATGACCTGCCCGTCCGGGAGCAGCTCACCGGTGTCCTCGAAGAGCAGGACGCCGTTGCAGAGCAGGCTCCAGCCCTGCTCCGGATGGTGCGCCACAAGGTGTGCGGCCTCCCGGTCGGTGGAGTCTGCTGACGGGCATGGCGGTTGGTGCTGGCACATGGGAGTTGTCTTTCGCTGCGGTGAGGTGAACGTCGTCGTGCGGCTCGATGAGGTGTTCATGGCCGCTCCCCCGTTTCTGTCGGTCGGTCCCAGTGTTGCCCCACGGACGCGATTCCGCAGGGATTTCGCAGCAGCGGTACTCACTCGGTAGGGACGCGTCACCCGTGCGGGCGGTTGCTCCCAATTGCACTCGTCCCCAAGAGGGTTGGGCGTGGTATCCGCGGACTAGGCCGCGTGGGTGAGCATGCGTGAGCGCCCCGTGGCCGGACGGGGCCGCGGGGCACGCTCGGGCAGGACGGCGGGCGCCGCAACTCGGGGCGGCACCGCCGGTCAGGCGGGTTCGGCGAGGAGCGGGGCGGGCGCGAGCCGCAGGGTGAGCCGGGGGAGCAGGTCGGCGAGGTGCTGGGGGCGGTGCGCGGCGATACCCGGCGGGGCGGGCGCCAGCGGCACCAGCAGGTCGGCGGGTGCGGGCAGCCCCTCGGCGCCGTCGGAGGCGAGGTCGTGATGCAGCCACAGCGTGAGCATGTACAGCTCGGGGACCGACAGCAGACGCGGCTGGTAGGGCGTGGCGAGTGAGTCGGCCTGGGCCAGTGCCTGCTCGGTCGCGGCGACGTAGGGGCCGCCGCAGAAGCGCCCGAAGGTCCAGCCGTCCGCGGTGAGGACCGTCTCGGCGGCCGCCACGGCACGCTCCCCGCCGCGGATCAGGAAGCTCCATCCGGCCAGCCGGGTGTGCGGGGTGCCGCCGGCCCGGCTGATGTCGTCCCAGACGTGGATGGGCAGCGGGTGGTCGGGGCTGAGCGGGCCCTGATGGGCGCGGAGTGCGGAGACCGGGGCCTCGCGGACCGCGGAGGGCGAGCCGAGAGCGGCGAGAACGCTGCGCAGGGCGGGCGCGGGGGCAGGGGGAAGGTGCAGCGGCATGGTGGGTCGCCTCTCACTTCGGAGACACGGCGGAGCGTGGCTCGGAGACACGGTGGAGCGTGGCGGGTGCAAACGGCGTTGTCTGCGGGCGGGGTCAGAGCATGGCCGGTTCGGGGCCGCGGCCCGGCGGGGTCGGCCGCGGTGTCCGGAGTCGGTGAGAGCGCCTGGACGCTGGGCGCCAAGTCTCTGCCTCGTAAGCGGAGTTTATACGACGTATGTTCCGAAAGTGTTTCTGCTACCGGTCTTGTGGATTTCCGGCAAGGGGAAATCAGGACCGCTGTGCGAGGTGCTTTCCACCGCTTTGCGCGGCGTTTCGGTGACGCCACCTCGTATTGCCGCGGTGGCGCGGTAGGCCGGAACTGGCCGGTCTTTCTCACAAGCGAATTGCCGCTGGTGATTGCCGAGCAGATATGCCTGTGGGCCGTGCCGGATGCTGCACCACTTCGAGCCTATCGGCACCGGCATGCCGTCGCGGCGTTATTGATCAGATTGCCGTGGGCATCATCGACCGTAGCGCGAGCCCCGGCGGTGCCGGGGACGGCCCCAAGCGGCCCGTGGCCGCGGGCTGTTCACTGAAGGAGGGACCCTTCGATGGGGGAGAAGGTCGCTGCGGACGGGATCGACCTGGCGGACCGGGAGCGTTACCGAAGAAAGCTGCACGACTGTCTTGAGGGATTGCACCGGCTCCTGACGGAGAAGCGGTTCGACCGTCCCAGAGATCTCATGGGTCTGGAGATCGAACTCAATCTCGCCGGTGCCGACGGACTGCCGCGCATGATGAACACTCAAGTACTGGAGCGCATCGCCAGTGGTGATTTCCAGACCGAACTCGCCCAGTGCAACCTCGAGGTCAACATCCTGCCGCACCGCTTGAGCGGCCGGGTGCTGGACCAGCTCGCCGAGGAACTCCGTACGGGGCTCGGCTATGCGGAAAGGAAGGCCAGGGAGGTCGCCGCCCGGATCGTGATGATCGGCATTCTGCCGACCCTGCACGCCACCGACCTCACGGCCGCCAGCCTCTCCGAGAACGACCGCTACGTCCTTCTCAATGACCAGATGCGGGCGGCCCGCGGCGAGGACTTCGCCCTGGACATCCGGGGCGTCGAGCACCTGGTCTCCCGCTCGCCCTCGATCGCGCCGGAGGCCGCTTGTACGTCGGTTCAGCTGCATCTCCAGGTGACGCCGGGCCGTTTCGCCGCCGTCTGGAACGCGGCACAGGCCATCGCCGCGGTACAGGTGGCGGTCGGCGCCAACTCGCCGTTCCTCTTCGGCCGTGAGCTGTGGCGCGAGTCGCGGCCGCCGGTCTTCCAGCAGGCCACCGACACCCGCTCGCCCGAGTTGCAGGCCCAGGGCGTGCGCCCCCGTACCTGGTTCGGTGAGCGCTGGATCGACTCCGCGTACGACCTGTTCGAGGAGAACGTGCGCTACTACCCGCCGCTGCTGCCGGTCTGCGGGCCGCAGGAGCCGCTGCGCGTCCTCGATGAGGGCGGGGTGCCCGACCTGGCCGAACTGGTCCTGCACAACGGCACGGTCTACCGCTGGAACCGCCCCGTCTACGCGGTCGCCGACGGCGTCGCGCACCTCAGGGTCGAGAACCGGGTGCTGCCGGCCGGCCCCACCGTCACCGACGTCATCGCCAACACCGCCTTCTACTACGGCCTGGTGCGGGCGCTGGCCGAGGAGCCGCGCCCGGTCTGGTCGCGGCTGCCGTTCGCCGCGGCGGCCCACAACTTCGACACCGCCTGCCGGTACGGCATCGACGCCACCCTGGAATGGCCGCGTCCCGGGCGGTCGGGCGGAACCGCGGGCGTCCCGGCCGTACGGCTGGTGCGTGAGGAGCTGCTGCCGCTGGCGGCGCGCGGGCTGGACGCCTGGGGGGTGGAGCCGGCCGACCGTGACCACTACCTCGGCATCATCGACGAGCGCTGCCGGCGCCGGGTGAACGGGGCGTCCTGGCAGGCCGCGGCCTTCCACCACGCGCGGCGCCAGGGCCTGGACCGGGATGCCGCGCTCGCCGCGATGACCCGGCGCTACAGCGAGTTGATGCACACGGGGAAGCCGGTGCACACCTGGCCGGTCGCCTGGCCGGCGGGTGGGCGCGCCGCCGTACCGGAACCACGGCAGGCGGCGACCGAGGGGGCGTAGCCCGGAGTCCCGGAGCCGTTCAGCGCGGTCCGTCGCTGCCCGCCGCCATGATGGCCTTGAGCATCACCCGGTGGATCTGCGACGGGTCGCTGACCCGGTGCGTCGAGCCGCCGGTCGGCGCGGCGAGGCGGGCCAGGGCCGCGGTGTCGGCCTCCGGACCGACCGCGAGGGCGATCAGCGGCACCGGCCGCTTCGGGTCGGAGAGCTTCTCCAGCTTGCTCACCAGGGCGTCGAGACCGATGCCGTGGGCGTCGTCGTTGGTGCCGTCGGTGACGACGACCAGCGCGTTGAACTTCCCGCTCACATAGGACGAGCGGGCCTTCTCGTAGGCCGCGAGCGTGGTGTCGTACAGGCCGGTGGCGCCCTGGGGTTCGGGGGCCAGTGAGCGGAAGGCGTCGGCGAGCGCTTCGCGGTGGGTGCCGCCGTCCTTGCCCCGCCCGCCGAGCCGCTCGGTGGGGGACAGCTCCACATAGTCCGTGTCGCCGCCGAGCGAGGTGGCGAACTTCCACAGCCCGATCTCGTCGTCGGAGGTGAAGGTGGTCAGCGCCTGGAGGAGGGAGTTCTTGGCGAGGTCCATACGGGACCGGCCGCTGTGCCCCGGGACGGGTGCGCTCATCGAGGACGAGGCGTCCACGACGGTGGAGAGCCGGGCGCTCTGCACCGTGATCGTCCACATGCCCATCAGGGCCTGGAGTTCCTTCGCCGTCGGCGGCTCGGCGGCGTCGGCGGAGTACGGCTGGGGCGCGCGCCCGCCGGCGGCGCGGACCACCTTCGGGTCGGCCTCGCCGTTGGGGCCCCGGAAGCCGGACCGGCGCAGCTCACGCTGGCCGGCGGGTTCGCTGAGCAGCGTCATGAAGCGGTTGGCGGCGCGCGACTGGTCCGGGGACGTCTCGTTGTTGTCGACCAGGGTGTACGGGTAGTCGAGCCGGGCCGTGCCGTCCTTGGGGTAGAGCAGGTCCAGCTCCGGCCCGCCGGCCGCACGTCTGTTGTGGGCGAAGGCGGCCTGCTCGGAGAGCAGCAGCGCCTGGTTGCGGCGAGGGCTGCGCTGCTCGGCAGCAGAGCCGTCGCGGGGCAGGGTGGCCATGGCCTGCCGGTCGTCGTCCGCGGTCCGCTGGTTGAGCAGTCGTGCCGTGGCGGCGGTGCGGGTGTCCGCGGCGACGGGGTCCGGTGCCGCCTTGGCGTTGGCGGCGCTGATGCGGGCCAGGGAGAGCAGTCCGGTGGCGCTGTGGGACGGGTCGGCGACGCCGAGGTGCAGGGCGTCGCCGGAGGTCGTGGCCCGGGCCAGTTCCGTCCAGGTGTAGGTCTTCGCCGGCCAGCCCAGCGATCTGGCGGCCTGGGGCACGGCGCCCAGCGTGACCGGCGACGAGGCGAGGGTGCCGGCGGTGGCCAGCGGGGTGCCGCGCTCGGCGCCGACCCGGTCCACCCACAGGCTCGAATCCGGTATCCAGACCTGGAATTCGGGATCGACCGGCCGCTGCGCGAAGGCGTCGGCGACCTCGTGGGCGGCCCGCGAGGTGACCTTGACGTCCAGACATCTGCCGTCGGTGCGTATCGCCTCCTTCCGCGCCGACTCGGCCACCGCCTCGATCGCCGGGGCGATATCGGGCGAGGCCGCCACCGCCAGCTGTGTCGCCTCGCCGCCGCACGGTCCGCCGAACGCGAGCAGACCGGTGTCCAGCGCCACGACCGTGCCGGCGGCGACGGCCAGCGCCACACCGGTGGCGAGGACGAGCGTGCGCGGATGTACCCCTCGGCGGGCCCCCGTGCGCGCCGGTACGGGTCCGTCGGGCAAGCTGTGTCGTCCCATTGCGGTAGCGCCTCTCCTTCTCGGAGCTCGACCGGGATGCGCCGGTAGGGGAAAACGCGCCATCGGGATGGCGCCCGTCCCCGGCCTGTCGTGCGCGATCTTCGGACCTGCTGCCGAGACCCTAGCGGGGCGGTGGTGGCACCGAGGCGGTAACGGCGGAAGCGGAGGAAGTGTGCAGTCGGATACAAGTCCCGTGGCCGATGCGGACGTTCCAGGTCAAGGGCCTGGTGACGGGCTCGTGGGGGAGCCGTCCCGGGGCATTCTGCGGAGCGAGACGTGGATCGTCCTGGCCCTCTCGCTGGGGGCCAGCGGGCTGTCGGCGCTGATCAGCTTCATCGGGTCGGTGACCAAGCCCGGCGGACTCAAGGACCAGGCGGCGACGCTCAACGGCTCCCATGCGCCCGGCCGTCCCTGGCTGGATCTCGCCTGGCAGCTGTTCGGTATCGCCTCCGCGCTGGTGCCGGTGGTGCTGGTGGCGCATCTGCTGCTGCGGGAACGGGCCGGCGGTCTGCGGGTGATCGGGTTCGACCGGCGGCGGCCTGTCTTCGACCTGAGCCGCGGTGTCGGGCTGGCGGCCGTCATCGGTGGCAGCGGTCTGCTGCTCTATCTGGGCGCGCGGACGGCCGGATTCAATCTGACGGTGGTCCCCGAGGCACTGCCCGACGTGTGGTGGAAGATCCCGGTGCTGATCGCCTCCGCGGTGCAGAACGCCGTCCTGGAGGAGGTCATCGTCGTCGGGTATCTGCTGCGCAGGCTGGGGCAGTTGGGCTGGTCACCGCTGGCGGCACTCGCGGCCAGCTCGGTGCTGCGCGGCTCCTACCACCTCTACCAGGGCATCGGCGGCTTCGTCGGCAACATGGTGATGGGCGTGCTCTTCGTCCTGCTCTACCGGCGGTGGGGGCGGGTGGGGCCGCTGGTCGCCGCCCACGCACTGATCGACATCGTGGCGTTCGTCGGCTACGCGCTGCTCGCCGGCCGGGTGGGGTGGCTGCCGACGCCGTGAGCCGGCGGAGGCGCGGGGCACCACCGGTGCCTGCCGCGCCTCCCGTGGGCGGCTGCCCTGCGGGCCGGTTCAGCCGGTGGCCAGTAGTTCCCCGTCGATGACGGTGACCGCTGAACCGGTCAGCAGGGTCCGGTCGCCGCGCAGTTCGGTGTGTACGAAGCCGGTGCGGGCGCCGCCTTGCCAGCCGACCAGGTTGGCGCGGCCCAGGCGCGCCGACCAGAACGGGGCGAGCGCGGTGTGCGCGCTGCCCGTTACCGGGTCCTCGTCGATGCCCACCGAGGGGAAGAAGCAGCGCGAGAGGAAGTCGTAGCCGCCGTCGGGGTCTTCGGCGCGCGCGGTGGCGATCACCCCGCGGCCGCCGTGCCCGGCGAGCGCCTTCAGATCCGGGGCCAGCGCCCGTACGGACCGCTCATCGGCCAGCTCGACCAGGAGGTCGCCGACGTCGGGGCCGGTGTCGTGCGCGGAGCGGATCGCGGTGCCGAGCGCGTCCGCGACCACCGCCGGTACCTCGACGGGGGTGAGCGGGGCGGTCGGGAAGTCCATGGTGATCGCCCCGCTGTCGTCGGCCGTAGTGGCCAGTACCCCGCTGCGGGTGCGGAAGCGGACCGTACCCGTGGCCGTCCCCGTCGTGTGCAGCACATGAGCGGTGGCCAGAGTGGCGTGCCCGCACATGTTCACCTCCGCGGCCGGGGTGAGCCAGCGCAGCGCCCAGTCGGCGTCACCGCCCGCGGGCAGCGGGTGCGCGAAGGCGGTCTCGGAAAGATTGACCTCGGCGGCGACGCGCTGGAGCCAGGCCGTCTCGGGAAAGGCGCCGGAGTCGAGCAGGACGACTCCCGCGGGGTTGCCGGCGAACGGACGCTCACTGAAGGCGTCGACGATGCGAATCCTCATGGCCGCGAGCGTAGAGGCGCCGCGAACCCGCGGGCCAAGGCCAATCCGGGGGAATTGGACGGCAAGCGGGGTGGCGGTGGCCCGTGTGAGTGGCTTGTCGGGTGCCGGGCGGCGCCACCGGTGGCCTGTCTCGCGGAGGCGAGGGGGAGCTCAGGCGGACGGCGCGGCCGGGGACCACACGCCGAACCACTGCTCGGCGCCGTAGGCCTCGAACCGCTCTTCCTCGGTGAACCCCAGCTTCGCCGCGAGGCGCATCGAGCGGATGTTGGCGGTCTGGGTGGCGAGCACCACCGGTTCGCCGGGCAGCGCGCCGGCGAACCAGTCGAGTGCCGCTGCGCACGCCTCGCCGGCGTATCCGCGTCCCCAGGCCTGTGGCAGGAACAGGTAGCCGAGTTCGGCCCTTCCGGCGGCCTTTCGAAGGTGGCCGGTGTCTCTGGTGAGCATGACCTGGCCGATCATCGCTCCGTCGAGATCGACGATGAAAAGGCCCGGGCGCCGGCCGGGTGCCCCGGGGATCGTGCGCTCGAGCTCGTCACGCGGCCGCGGGCCGCCGAGGTAGGTGCCCACCTCTGGCGAGGCCAGCAGCTCGATGGCCGCCGTGCGGTCCCGGGCCTCGGGCTCACGGAGCACGAGCCTCTCGGTCCTGATCGGGGCAGGTGGCCATGCGACGGGCCCGAGTTCAGTCATGCCGGCCAGCCAATCAGCGGGCCCGGAGGCGATCAAGCCTTGAGAATCGGCCAACCCGCCGGCCCGGGCCCTCACCGACGGGGCTGATCCAGCGGTCGCTGTCCCGTGACGCGAGTGATGGTGACGGCCGGGCGGGTTTGTGCCACTTGTCTTGATCGGTGCGGGATGCCGCGGCTGTTGCCGCACCGGGCTTGCGCACCGTCGGCCGGCTGTCGGCGGGATGTCGGTGGCTTCCAGGACCGTGGGAGCTGCGCGTGGCCGCTTTCGAATGTGCGGTCCGCCCGCCTCCAGACCACTCCGAGTTCCGGGAGCCCGCCATGCCCGCTGTACCCCAGGTCCCGCAGTGGGACGTCCACCGGCTGCCGCCCGCCGAGGGAAAGGTCTTCCTGGTCACCGGCGGCAACGCGGGCATCGGGTATTTCGTCGCCGAGCAGCTCGCCGGCACCGGGGCCACGGTCGTTCTCGGCAGCCGCTCCAGGGCGAAGGCCGAAGACGCGATCGCCTCCATCACCTCGCGTGTCCCCGGCGCCAAGGTGAGGCACCTGCCCCTGGACCTGGCCGATCTCGCTTCGCTCAAGGCATCCGTGGACGCGCTCGGACTGGATCGCCTCGACGCGGTCGTCCACAACGCCGGTGTGGCGCTCGACGATCCACCGCGCCGCGAAACCACAGCCGGCCACGAGCTGATGTTCGGCACCAACCACCTGGGGCACTTCGCGCTGACCCACCACCTGGCCCCCCTGCTCACGGCAACCTCGGGAAGCCGGATCGTCACCACCGGCAGTTTCGCCGCCAAGTCCGAACGCCTGGACCTCGACGACCTCCAGAGCACGCACGACTACCAGCCCAAACGCGCCTATGCGCGGTCGAAGCTGGCCCAGATGCTCTTCGGCTTCGAACTCGACCGCCGCCTGCGTGCTGCCGGCAGCAGGACGCTGAGCGTGGTCGTTCATCCCGGCGGCGCGCTCGACTCCCTGACGCCGTCGCGCCCGCCGTTCCATGTCCGGACCGCCGGCGAGCGGCTGAGCCGTCTGCCGCTCCGCCTTCTCGTCCAGGGCAAGGACGCTGCCGCCTGGCCCGCTGTCCGGGCCGTGCTCGACCCGGGCGTCCGCGGCGGCCAGATGTGGAGTCCCCGACTGTTCGGCCTGCGCGGTACGCCCAGGATCGAACCCCTCTGGAACCACCTCGCCGACACCACGACCGCGGCACGCCTGTGGGCGGCCAGCCGCGACCTGACCGGCAGCGACCTGACGTTCACCGCACCGACAAGGTCCGGCGGGAGCGAAGGCCCAGCGGCAGAGCGCGGCCAGGGAGACGCCTGACCGGAGGAGACCGGACAGGCGGTGGAGATCTCCTGACGCAGGACAGTCGCTTCGGGGCTGGCAGAGCGCCGGGGCACCGCTTCGGCGAGCCGGGTCGGAGTCGAGGTCTTGCCTCAACGAACACTCCCGATATATCGTTGAGGCATCGCGACCGATCAACGATAAGGATGGGGAGGACGTCATCATGCGTTCCCACGGACATGAACACGGACATGAGCACTGCGGACCCGGGCGCCCCGGCGGCCGTGGCGACTTCGCGGGCGGCTGGGAGCGGCGGCGCTCGGCCTTCGGTCCCTTCGGGCCGCCATTCGGAGGGCCGCCCTTCGGAGGCGGCCGGGGGCGCGGTGGGCCGCGCGGCCGGGCGCGTCGTGGCGATGTGCGCGCGTCGATCCTGGCGCTGCTCAAGGACCGTCCGATGCACGGCTACGAGATGATCCAGGAGATCGCCGAGCGCAGCGGCGGTGTGTGGAAGCCCAGCCCCGGCTCGGTCTATCCGACGCTGCAGCTCCTGGAGGACGAGGGGCTGATCGCCAGTGCCAGTGAGGGCGGAAAGAAGCTGTTCTCGCTGACCGACGCCGGGCGCGCCGAGGCCGACAGCGGCTCGGACGCCCCCTGGGAGGACGCCGGCCGCGGTGTCGACTGGGATGCGATGAACGAGATCCGCAAGGCGGGCGGCGGCCTGGTCGAGGCGTTCCGTCAGGTGTGGGCCACCGGCAGTCCCGAGCAGCGGGAGAAGGCCATGGCGGTGGTCAACAAGGCGCGCAAGGAGCTGTATCTGATCCTTGCCGAGGAGGACTGAGCGGGGAGAACGGGGGAGTGCAGCCTTCGGGGGCCGGGGCGCGGGGCGGCCCCCGAAGGGTCAGGCGACCAGGGCGGCGAGCTTGCGCAGCGACTCGTGCAGCGCGGCGCTCGCCGAGTCCTTGAGCTTGCCGGCCATCAGTGTGACCGCGGCGCCGGTGAACGTCCCGTCGATCCGTACGCCCGTCGCCCCGCCGTCCGGGGTGAGCTCGTAGCGCATCCCCAGGCTGACGCCCATCGGGCCCTTGCCCTCGACGTCGAGCACCCGGCCCGGGGTCAGCTCCCGCACGGTCCAGAGGACCTCCGCGGGGAAGCCCATCAGCTTCATGTTCTCCTCGTAGCCCGCGCCCACTTCCAGCGATTCCGGGCCGCCCTTGGGGAAGGCGGTGTGGGTGGCGTTCCACTCCCCGTAGGAGTCGAAGTCGGTGAGCCGCTCCCAGACCTTCCCGGCCGGTGCCTCGATACGGGCCTGCGCGGTGACTTCGGCCATGTGATCACCCCTTCGGTGACGATCCCCGGCTGGTGCCGCGGAACGTATCCCCGCCGGGGTGAAGGTTCAAGAGCGAGGGCCGCCTTTGCTGATGGAGCGTCAGTTTTGGTGTGGGTGGGCGGTGCGGAGGCGCCGTGGCGGCCGGGCGGTCGCCCCGCCCCGTATGTCCGGCCTCCATGAAATCCGCACCTCTCCTCCGTGAGGATGAAATCGGGTGCGGACGTGCGCAACCAGCGTGGGAGACGTAAATGCTTCCCGCCGGTGATGTCGCGGTTCCCGGGGGCTGGTGGGGTGGAGGCTGTGCAAAACCGTACTGCGTACAGTGGTGGCGGCAGCCCCGCCCCGGAGGACCTCGACACACAGCTCACCGTCGAACTCGCGTCGGTCGTATCCGCTGCCCGTAGGCGAGCCACCCGCGACGGCGACCGGCAGGTCGACACCGCGCATCTGCTGCACGGCCTGCTGGAATCGGACCCCGCGGTACGGGACGCCTTCGACGGGCCGCCGCAGGTCGCGCGGCTGCTCGGCTATCTCGTCCAGCGCAGCATCGGCTACGGACGCCAGTGGCACGGCACCGTCGAGGACTCCGGCGCGGTCCCCGTGGTCTCCGAGGGTGCCGTCCCCGGATGGTCACCGGCCGCGGCCGCCGCCCTGGACGGCGCGCTGGACCGCGCCCACGCCCGCTACGCCACCCGCGCGGGCTGCCTCGACCTGCTCGCCGCTCTCGTCGACGACCCCGAATCGCGGGCCGTCGAGGTGCTGCGCCGGGCCTCCGTCGACACCGCCCGGCTCGCCGAGCGGCTGGACGGGGAGCGTCCCGGCCAGGACTGACAGGGGTCTCGGGGGTGGCACTGCTGACGACGGCTGCCATGATGGCCGGATGCACGCGTCTTCGGGGAGCCCGGCAGGAGCATCGACCGGCTCGGGCCAGGGAATATCCGGGTCCTTGGGGGCCCAGCAACCATCGCCCGCCCCCGGGGAGGGGCGGCGCCGGACGGCCGGAGGGCGCGGCGCCGGCCTCGGGATCGCCCTGCTGTCCGCGCTCGCCTTCGGCGGTTCGGGCGTCGCCGCCAAGCCCCTGATCTCCGCCGGCCTCGAACCGCTCCAGGTCACCTGGCTGCGGGTGGCCGGGGCGGCGCTGGTGATGCTGCCGCTCGCCTGGCGCCACCGGGATCTGCCGCGCCGCCGCCCCGCGCTGCTCGCGGGTTTCGGGCTGCTCGCCGTCGCCGGCGTCCAGGCGTGCTACTTCGCCGCGCTCTCCCGTATCCCCGTCGGGGTCGCGCTCCTCATCGAGTATCTGGCGCCCGCCCTGGTACTGGGCTGGGTCCGCTTCGTGCAGAAACGGCCGGTCACGCGGGCCGCGGCGGTGGGTGTGGTGCTGGCCGTCGGCGGACTGGCCTGTGTCGTCGAGATCTGGTCCGGGCTGACCTTCGACGCCCTCGGCCTCGGGCTCGCCCTCGGCGCGGCCTGCTGCCAGGTCGGCTACTTCGTGCTCTCCGACCACGGCACCGACGGCGACGAGGCGGTGGACCCGCTCGGGGTGACCGCCTACGGCCTGCTGATCGGCACCGTTCTGCTCACCGTGATCGCCCGCCCCTGGGGCATGGACTGGGCCGTACTCGGCGGGGGAGCGGAGCTGAACGGCACTCAGGTGCCCGCCGCTCTGCTGCTCGCCTGGATCGTGCTGATCGCGACGGTGGCGGCCTACCTGACCGGAGTGGTGTCCATCCGCCGGCTCTCGCCGCAGGTGGCCGGTGTGGTCGCCTGTCTGGAGGCGGTCATCGCGACGGTGCTGGCCTGGGTCCTGCTCGGGGAGCATCTCTCCGCACCGCAGATCGTCGGAGGGGTCGTCGTACTGACCGGCGCCTTCATCGCGCAGTCGGCCAAGCCGAAGTCGACGGAGACGGTGCGGGTGGCCGGCGCCGGAACGGGGACGGGCGACGGGCCAATCGGGGGCGGCGGGTCCCCGGCCTCGCCGGCCGCTCCGGCGTCCGCGGCCCGGACCGGGGATGACTTGTCGGCCGGTTCCAGTGCGACATAGGGTGCCGATCATGCATTCGACTGTGCTGCCCCCTCCCGCCGCGTAACGCGGGCGGCGGCCTCCGAGGAAACCCCGGCCCGGGCTGGTTCCCGGGCCGCTGGTCGCTGCCTGCACACGGGACCACGCGACCACCGCACGGCGCAGCACGCCGTCTGTATCTCCCGGAGCACGTCTTCCATGCACACCACTCCTTCCTCCGCCCTGCCCGTGGGCCGGGGGCTGTTGTACGTCACGCTCGCCGCGACCGCCTGGGGCACCGCGGGCGCGGCCGCCGCCCTCCTCTACCGCGGCAGCGGACTGGGTCCGCTCGCCCTCACCTTCTGGCGCACCTTCGGCGGGCTGGTCCTGCTGCTCGCCGTACGGGCGCTGCTGCGCCGCCGTGCCGGCCTCGCCGCCGTCCCCGTGCCGTACGAACCGCTGCGCAGCCGCCTGACCCGGACGGTGCTGACCGGCCTCGCCCTCGCCGTCTTCCAGGCCGCCTACTTCGCCGCCGTCGAAGCGACCGGGCTGGCCGTGGGCACCGTCGTCACCATGGGGGCGGGTCCCGTCCTCATCGCCATCGGGGCGCGGGTGACGATGGGCGAACGGCTCGGCGCGGGCGGGGTCCTGGCCGTCGCCGGGGCGCTGGCCGGGCTGGCGGTCCTGGTCCTCGGCGGCGACGGCGGCGCGTCCGTCCGGCCGGCCGGTGTCGGGTGGGCGCTGCTCTCGGCGGCCGGCTGCGCCGCGATGACGCTGATCACCCGGCGGCTGGGCAAGGGCGGCGGCAGTGATCCGTACGCCTCGACGGTCGGTGCCTTCGCGGTCGGTGCGCTGGCCCTGCTGCCGCTCGCCGTGGTGGAGGGACTGTGGCCCCAGGCGCACGATCTGGGTCGCAGCCTCTGTCTGCTGGGCTATGTCGCGGCGGTGCCGACGGCGCTGGCCTACGGGCTGTACTTCGCCGGCCTGGCAGCCGTCCGCGCCGCGACCGCGTCCGTGATCTCCCTGATCGAACCGGTGTCGGCCGCGGCCATCGCGGTGCTGTTCCTCGGGGAGCGGCTCACGGTGGCGACGGCGGTGGGAACGGGGGTGCTGCTGACGGCCGTTGCCGCGCTGGCGGTGACCGAGGCGCGCGGAGCGGTGGCGGCCGCACGGACGGCGGCGCCGGTGGCGGGCTGAGAGCGCGGGGGCCCGGCCGGCGGTGTCGGCCGGGCCCCCGCGGGGCAGGGGGCCGGTCAGGAAGCGGGCTTCCCCTTGGCGGCCGCGGCCAGTCTGCGCTGCTGATGGGTGCGGGCCGCCGCGTCCCCGGGGCCGTCCCGCTCGGCGAGGCGTTCCGAGACACGGTGCTGCACCGCCTCGCTCCGCTTGCCCCCGTATTTGAACTTGGCCCGCACCTCCCGCACTTCCAGGCGCAGCCCCCGGATGCCGGACAGCAGCCGTCCGTAAGGGGCCGCGCCCGCGGCGACCGGAGCCGAGCCGCCGTCCGGCTGGAAGTGGCCCGTCTGGCGTCGCAGCAGTGCCGCCTTCTCCTCCGGGGCGTCCACGACATGGGCGGTGCAGATCAGCTGGACCGCGGCATAGAAGCTGGTGGGGACGCCGTGTTCGGGTGGCTGGTCCTCGGCGGCCTGCCAGGGGCCGGGGATGAAGGTGTAGTCGTCCACCACACTCAGCAGCACCGTCGGCCGGTCCTCCAGCGCGCTCCAGAGCGGGTTGGGCCGGGCCAGATGTGTCACCGCCTCGCGGCGGGCCGGGTCGTAGGCGAAGTGCAGTGGCTGCACCATGGGCGGCTCGCCGGGCCCTCCGTTGGCGGCCAGCTGGCCGAAGTCGTGTGCCGCGAGCCACTGTTGCCACTCGGCGTCGTCGCTGGGGGCGTCCCAGGGGTGGATCAGCACGGTGACTCCTCAGCGGGCGGAGAGATATGCCGGCTCGGGCGTGCCCGGCACGAGGTCGTCGGACGGTATGGGGGCGCCGTACACGGGGGCCACGGGCAGGACGCCGCTCCAGTACGGCAGCGCGAGATCCTCCGGCTCGTCGTTGGGGCCGCCGGTGCGGATCTTGGCGGAGACCTCGCGCAGGTCGAGGCGGATCACGGCGGTGGCGGCGAGTTCCTTGGCGTTGCCCGGCCGGGAGTCCGCGGCGCGACCGGCCAGCACGTGGTCGACGAGCGCGTCGAGCGCGGCCGTCTTCTCCTCCGGGTCGGTCACCTGGTGCGCGGTGCCGTGCACCACGACGCAGCGGTAGTTGATGGAGTGGTGGAACGCCGACTTGGCCAGCACCAGACCGTCGACATGGGTGACCGTCACACACACCTCCAGGCCCGGGTCCGGCGCCGCACCGGCCATCCGCAGCGGGCGGGACCCGGTCGAGCCGTGGAGATAGAGGCGGTCGCCGACCCGGCCGTAGAGCGTCGGCAGGACGACCGGGGAGCCGTCGCGGACGAAGCCCAGATGACAGACGTAGCCCGCGTCGAGGATGGCGTGCACCGTCTCGTGGTCGTAGGCGGCGCGGTCGCCGGCGCGGGTGGGGGTCGTGCGCTCGGTCGGTTCGTACGACGCGGCTCGGGACATTGCGAACTCCATTGCACTAGTGCATAATCAAGTTTGTGCTAGGAGAGTATCGGATTGAAGGGCGGCGCGCATCGGAGATCGCCGCCAGCGTCGAGCGGGCCGTCGGTGCGGGCGCGCTCATGCCGGGTGAACTGCTGCCGCCGCTGAGGGAGTTGGCCGTCTATCTCGAGGTCAATCCGAATACGGTCGCGGCCGCCTACCGCAATCTCCGCGACCGCGGGGTGATCGAGACCGCGGGCCGGCGCGGCAGCCGGGTGCGCCCGCGCCCCGCGAGCACCTCACGCGAGGCGCTGCGGGTGGAGGTGCCGCAGGGCGTCCGGGACGCCTCCGACGGAAACCCCGATCCTTCCCTGCTGCCCCCGCTGGAGCGGGCGCTGGCCGAGGCGGCCGCGCGCAGCGCCCGGCGCCCCGCGCTCTACGGCACACCCGCCGTGGACGACGATCTCGCGGCCCTCGCCCGCGCGGCGTTCGCCGCCGACGGCGTGACCGAGGCCCCCGTCGCCGTCACCAGCGGCTCACTGGACGCCATCGAGCGGGTGTTGGCCGCCCATCTGCGGCCCGGCGACGCCGTGGCGGTGGAGGACCCGGGGTGGGGCAGCCTGCTGGACCTCATCCCGGCACTCGGACTGCGCCCCGTCCCGGTGGGGGTGGACGACGACGGGCCGCTGCCGGAGGAGTTGGCGCGCGCGGTCCAGGACGGAGCCCGTGCCGTGATCGTCACCGACCGGGCGCAGAACCCCACCGGCGCCGCCATCGGCCCCGCCCGCGCCGCCGAACTCCGCACCCTCCTGGCCGAGAACCCCGGCATCCTCCTCATCGAGGACGACCACGGCCATGGCATCGTCGACCTCCCGCTCCATCCGCTCACGGGCATCACCGACCACTGGGTCCTGGTCCGTTCGACGGCCAAGGCGTACGGTCCCGACCTTCGGCTCGCCGTGCTCACCGGCGATGCGCTGACCATCGACCGGGTGGGCGGCCGGCAGCGCCTCGGGCCGGGCTGGATCAGCCATCTGCTCCAGGACACGGTCGTGCACCTGTGGCGGACCTCCGCGATCGACCCGAAGGCCGTGGCCGGGGCGTACGGCCTGCGGCGGGAGGCGCTGATACGGGCGCTGGCCGAGCGCGGGGTCCGTGCGCGCGGCCGCAGCGGGATGAACGTCTGGGTGCAGGTCCCGGACGAGACCGGTGCGGTGGCCCGGCTCCTGCACTCCGGCTGGGCGGTGGCCCCCGGCGCGCGCTTCCGCCTGCACTCGCCACCCGGCATCCGTATCACGGTCTCCGGCCTCTCCGGCGACGACATCGCCCCGGTGGCGGACGCGGTGGCCGTGGCGACCGGGGTGGGGGAGGCGCGGCGGTACGAGTGACGGGTGGTGCGCGAGATAGCTGGGGCCTGCACGGCGGGAGTGTGAACCGCAGCTGCTCTCAGGGTTGTTGATGGGATGAAGCCCCCGAGGTGAAGCTCGGGGGCTCGGGGCCCTGCGGGCGGTCCGGGGTTCGCGGGCCGCCCCGCCGACGGAGGTGGTCAGTCAGCGGTCGAGCCGGTCCGCTGACTCCTCGGGCGGTTCAGGCGGGGCCTGCTCTGGGTGAGGGCGGCGCCGGCCAGGATGATGAGCGCGCCGACCGGGGTGTTCCAGCTCAGCCCCTCGTGCAGCAGGGCCACGCCCGCGGCGGTGGCGATCACCGGGACGACGTAGGTGACCATCTGCGCGGTGGTGGGGCCGATCTCGGCGACCAGGCCGTACTGGATGAGGAAGGCGAAGCCGGTGCCCAGGGCGCCCAGGGCGAAGACGGCGAGCAGCGGGATGACCGGGTAGCTGTTCGGCGCGGTGGTGAACAGCGGCGTCACCACGGCCAGTTGGGCGGTGGCCAGCAGCAGCTGGGCGCTGGACATGGACAGGTGGGACTGGCCGGCGCCCGCCAGGGTGCGGCGGACGTAGATCCAGCCGATGGCGTAGCTGAGCGAGGCGCCCAGCGCCATCACGGTGCCCGCCAGATCCGTGCCGGCGAAGCCCTGCCAGGCGCCGAGCACGGTGAGCACGCCCAGGAATCCGAGGCCGAGGCCCGCCACCCGGCGCCGGGTGGGACGGTCCTCGGAGAGCGCGACGACCGACAGTGCCATGCCCCACAGCGGCGAGGTGGCATTGCAGATGCCGGCCAGTGTGGAGGGGATGGTCAGCTCGGCGTACGCGAAGAGGGAGAACGGCAGCGCGTTGAGGAAGAACGCGGCCACGGTCAGATGGGCCCAGGTGCGGGCGGACGGGGGAAGCCGCTCGCGCCGGACAGCGAGGACGGCCAGCAGCGCCAGCGCACCGAAGGCGACCCGGCCCAGCGTCACCTGCAGTGGGGCGAAGCCCTGGGTGCCCACCTTGATGAAGAGGAAGCTGAAGCCCCAGACGAGGGAGAGGGCGGCGAAGCGGAGCTGCCAGGCGCGGGCCCGGCCACCGGCCTTCGCGGCCGCGGCAGTGACAGTGGCAGTAGCGGAGGTGCGCGGCGAGGCGGGCGCGGTGGTCGCGGCGTCCCCGTCGGCTGCGGGGCGCGCAGGTGTGGCCGGAGAGATGGTGGTGGCGGAGGAGGCGGTGGGTGCGCCGGTGGCGGTGCTCATGCGGTCAACGATGCGGCGTACAACTTCGTAGCACAAGCGAGAATTCGTGGGTGGTATCGCTTAGCATTGCTTATATGTTGAACCTGGATCGCCTACGGACGCTGAGCGCGGTCGCCCGCCATGGTTCGGTGAGCGCGGCCGCCGACGGGCTGCATGTGACGACCTCGGCCGTCTCGCAGCAGATCGCCAAGCTGGAGCGGGAGACCGGTCAGCAGCTGCTGGCGAAGAACGGGCGCGGGGTGCGGCTGACCGACGCCGGACGGCTGCTCGCCGATCATGCGACGCGCATCCTGTCGCAGGTCGAGCTGGCCCAGGCCGAGCTGGAGGCGCATCGCGGCCAGGCGGTGGGCGAGCTGCGGATGGGCGCCTTTCCCACCGCGGCCCGGGGTCTCTTCCCGGCCGCGCTGGTCGCCCTCCGCGCCCAGCACCCCCAGCTGCGGGCGGGGCTGACGGAGATGGAGCCGGACGAGTCGGTCCGCGGAGTGGTGCGCGGCGACATCGATCTGGCGGTCGTCCTGGACTGGTACAACCGGCCGCTGTCCCTCCCCGACGGGCTGGCGAAGGCCCCGCTGCTGGACGACCCGGCCGATGTGGCGATGCCGTCCACCCATCCGCTGGCCCGGCGGCGTTCCGTGGAGCTGGAGGAGTTCGCGGACGACGAGTGGATCTCCTGGCCCCAGGGGGAGTTCTGCAATGAGTGGCTGATGTTCACGCTGCGCAGCAAGGGCATCGAGCCGCGGGTCGCGCACATGGCGGAGGAGCACGGCACTCAGCTCGCCCTGATCGCGGCCGGGCTGGGCGTCGCGGTCGCCCCGCGCCTCGGCCGTGGGCCGGTGCCGGAGGGGGTGAGCGTGGTGCCCGTACGCCATACGATGCGCCGCCATGTCTATGCCATCTGGCGCGCGGACGCCGACCGCAGGCCCTCGATCCGGGCCGCCGTGGGAGCCCTCCGCGCGGCCGGTGAGGGCCTCCAGGGCGCTGCTGACTGACACGGCCGAGGCGGCCCCGCCCGGCCGACCGCCTCCCGGCGCCGCTCAGGCCGGCGGGACGATGCCGCGGATGACGCCCAGCTCCAGCAAGTCCTGTGGGCGGATGCGGAGTTGGTCCGCGGTGGTGTGAACCTCTGCCGGGTCGCGTTTGAGGATGGCCGCCGCCAGCTCCGGGGCGATCACGGAGAAGTAGCCGTCCGGCGTGGCCCAGAGTCGGTCCGGTGCGGCGAGGGCCAGTGCGCCGCCCGAACCGCCCTCGCCGATGAGTAGGGAGGTGACGGGCACCCGGGCGGTGGCGAGGGCCGCGAAGGTGTCGGCGATGGCGGCCCCGGCACCGGCCCGCTCGGCCGCCGCGTCGTTGGCGGCGCCCGGCGTGTCCACGAGGGTGAGGACCGGGATGCCGAGCCGGTCGGCGAGCCGGACGAGCCGCGCGGCGGTACGGAAGCCCGCCGGGCGGGTGGCCGTACCGCACTGGGCGGCGAAGGCTACGGTGCGCCCCTCGCGGTGGCCGAAGCCGCACCGCATGCCGGGGTCGACGCCGCCGCAGCGGTCGCCGCTGATCTCCTCGAAGCCGTCGAAGTACGCGCGCAGATACGCCTCGGCGTGCGGCCGCCCCGGTGCGCGGGCACGGACCACCGCGCCCCAGCCGGTCTCCGGCAGCGCGGGCGGGCCGAGCGCGCCCGGCGGGGGTGCCGGCTCCACGGGCGTATCACGCAACTCCTGTGGTATGCACAGTAGTTGCAGCCACCGCTGGAGCGTGGTGCGCAGCCGGTCGGGTGGGACGACGGCATCGATGTGGCCGGTGGCCAGCTGCCCCTCGGCGGTGTAGGCGGCGGGGTCGGCGTCCGGGGGACGCACCCGTGAGCCGGCGAAGCCGACCTGGGCCCCGGGGAGCGCGAGGATCACATCGGCGCCCGCGCCCAGGGTGGCCCAGCCGCCGCCGGTCGTCGGATCGCGGAGCACCGCGAGCTGCGGCAGTCCCGCGGCACGGTTCAGCGCCGACTGCCGTGCCACCCGCTGGAGTTGGGTCAGCGCACGCATCCCTTCCTGCATCCGGCTGCCGCCGGTGGCGATCAGCGAGACCACCGGGAGGCCGTGCTCACGCGCATGGGTGTAGGCGGCCTCCAGGCGGTCACCGGTGCGTTCCCCCAGGGAGCCGCCCAGATAGCGGAACTCGAAGGAGAGCACCACCGCTTCCCGGCCGCCTATCGTGGCCAGGGCGGTGACCACCGACTCGTCCTCGCCGGTCCGTTCCCGGGCACGGGCCCGCGCGTTCCCGTAGCCGCGCCAGCCGAGGGGGCCGTCCGGTGTGGACACCGTCCCCGAGGCGCTTCCGGGGCCGTCGGGAACGGCCGACTCGCTGTAGCTGTCCGCCACCGCCGCGATGGCCTGACGGGCTGTCAGCCGCGCGCACGGCAATGTCGGGGCGGGGGCGTGGCCTGCCGCGCCGCCGGCCGCCGCGCGGTCGCCGACTGCGGCCCGGT
>NZ_JBSFJF010000071.1:0-33888 GCF_053597915.1 Streptomyces sp. NPDC001219
GGCGGGGCCCGCGCCCCGCCCCCCCGCCGCGGCCGGCGGCTCAGCGCCGGGTGGTGGCGGCGACGGTCAGCGCGGAGGACAGCAGCTCGGCGTCGAACAGGGTGGCGTCCGCGAGGCGGTTGACGTTGGCGTACGCGTTCAGCATCAGCTTCGCGGTCCGCAGCGCCGACGGGGAACGCCGGACCAGCGGCTTGATCCACCGGGTGACGGCGCTGTCGAGCTGTTCCGCCGGGACGACCCTGTGGAGGATGGACAGCTCCTGCGCGGTGGTGGCGTCGAAGTTGTCGGCGGTCAATATCAGCTCACGGAGCCTCGCGGCCCCGACCTCGTGCAGCAGCCGCGGCATGATCCCGCCCCAGGCGGGCGGCACCCCCAGCCCCAGCTCCGGCAGGCGGAAGCGGCAGGTGTCCGCGCCGACCCGCAGATCGCAGAAGACCGCGAGCCCCACGCCGGCCCCGACCACCCCGCCGTGCAGCCGCGCGATGGTCACCGCGTCGGTGCTGGCCAGGGCGTCACACACCCGTCGCGCCTTGTTGCCGAGCGCGCGCAGCTCCACTCCGCTGGGGTCCTCGGCGAGCAGGGCCGGGAATTCCGCCCGGTCGCCGCCCAGGCAGAAGTCCTCACCCGCGCCGGAGAACACCAGGACCCTGATACCGGAATCGTCGTCCAGGGCCGCCAGCACGGTGAGAAGTTCGTCGAGCATCCCGCCGCAGATGGCGTTTCCGGTCTCGGGGGAGTTCAACCGCACCGAGAGGACGGGACCTTCCTGGGTCACGTCGAGGGACTTGAAGTCGTTGAGCATGGCCGTTCCTTGTTTCGTTGTTCCGCTGTGCGGGAGACCGGTGCCCGGTATGTCAGTCACGGACGACCGGAAGTGTGATCAGGCGGCGGAAGGCCACACGGGGCTCCCAGACGGGCGGAGCGCTGATCCGCAGCCCGGGCAGCCGCTCGAGCAGCGCGCTGAGCAGGCAGTCCGCCTCCATACGGGCCAGCGCGTTGCCCAGACAGAAGTGAATGCCCCCGCCGAAGCCGAGATGGGACGCCCGGCGGCGGATGTCGAAGATCTCGGGGGAGGCGTAGTGGTTCGGGTCGTGATGGGCGGCGCCGACCATGAGCTGCACCATCTCGTTCTTGCGGACGGTCACTCCGGCGAGTTCGGTGTCCTCGGGAGCCACCCGGCTGATCATGTGGATCGGGGCGTCGTACCGGAGCACCTCGTCGACCGCGTCGGGTATCTGCTCGGGGTGGACACGCAGCCAGTTCATCTGCCGGGGGTGTTCCAGGAGCAGCCGGACCGCGCCGGACAGGACGTGTGACGTGGTCTCCAGCGCCGCCAGGACCATGAACAGCGCCAGGGCGTAGACGGCCTCGTCGGCGGCCTCCCGGTCGGGCTCCTGCGCGTCCCAGACGCGGAGCCACGACGAGATCGGGTCATTCCCCGGCTTTCGCCTTCGCTCGCTCACCAAAGCGGTGAAATACTCCCGCAATTGACGCGTCGAGTCATCGGAGAGCATGAGCTGACTGGGGGTCGGGAACAATTCCTGGGTGTAGACCTGGTCATGGGTGAGGGAACGCAGTAGCGCAAAATCGGCGGACGGAATCTGCAGCCATTCGCCGATGGTGATCACCGGAAGTTCTTCACTGACCAGGGCACAGAAATCGGCCGGGCCGTATGCGAGTTCCTCTTCGAAACGGTCGAGCAGCCGGTCGGTGGTCCGCTCGACCGAGGCTCTCATCCCGGTCAGGGATTTGCGGTCGAAAACGTTGCCCAGCGAGCGCCTCACACGGGTGTGGTGCGGCGGGTTGAGCATCGGCAGGGTGTCGCCCATCTGGCGTGACGCGGAGGCGCTCCAGCGGGCCGCATCACCCTGGCGGGCCCGCCAGTCGCTGTCCGGGACCCGCCAGGATCTACTTCGCAAAAGCTGGTGGCACAAGCCGTAGGAGGTCGCCAAGTAGCCTCCCCAGGGCGCCTGAACGACGTCCCTCATCCCCCTGAGTTTCGCGTACAACGGCAGGGAATTCGACTGGCCGTCGGCCGTGCGCAGACGGGAGAAAAGCGAAACCACACTGCGCCGGTCGACGGGGGCAGCGGCCAGAGCGGGCTGCAAGGCGATACCTTCTTTCGGAAGATCACTCGATAGTCGCCAGCCCTGCATACCCCTACGGCTGAACGTTCATGCGACAA
Organism: Streptomyces sp. NPDC001219; assembly: GCF_053597915.1. Taxonomy (NCBI): domain Bacteria; kingdom Bacillati; phylum Actinomycetota; class Actinomycetes; order Kitasatosporales; family Streptomycetaceae; genus Streptomyces; species Streptomyces sp. NPDC001219. Next base: position 2,186 of record NZ_JBSFJF010000071.1, read on the forward strand.
GCGAACATTCAAGCTGTCGTGAACATCACACGCGCCACCAGTTGAGGAACCCACTCCACCAACTGCCCTTCTGGGGCCTGCCCTGCTGCTCCCGACCCCGGGTGTCCCCGCCCCCCGGACCGGCGGAGGACTGCGGACCCCGCCGCTCGCTACGCACCGGGGTGAAGCGGGCGGGCAGCGCGTTGAGCGCCCGGTGGAACGGGCCGGGCCGCCAGGTCAGGGTGTCCGCCGGCACACCCAGCTCGATGTCGGGCAGCGTGTTCAGCAGCTTCTCGATCGCCCGTATGGAGATCAGCAGCGCGGGGTCCTTCGCCGGGCAGGCGTGCGGCCCGGCTCCCCAGGCGAGGTGGGCCCGCTTGCTGAACGTCTGCCGGGTCGCGGACAGGCTCGGATCGCCGTTGGCCGCCGCGAAGCTGATCAGCACCGGGGTTCCGGCCGCCAGCTTGTTCCCGGCGAGTTCCACGTCGTGCACCGGGTAGTGGGTGGCGTAGTTGGCGATCGGCGGGCTGTGCCAGAGCACCTCGTTGATCGCGTCCTCCACCAGGACGTCGCCGCCGCCCTGCTGGCCGCCGGTGAACTGCTCGTCGGACAGCAGCAGTCGCAGGGCGTTGGCGATGAGGTTCTGCACCGGCTCGGTACCGGCCCCGATGAGCAGGGCGAGCTGGTGGACCATCTCCTCGTCGGTCAGCCGTGACGGGTGCTGCATCAGCCAGGAGGTGATGTCCTCGCCGGGCGTGCTGCGCTTCAGCGCGACCAGCTCGAACAGGGCACCCGCCATGACCTCGTTGGCCCGCTCCGCATCGACACCGTCGAAGAGATTGGAGATGGCGCTGATCAGCCGGTCACCGATCTCCGCCGGGCAGCCGAAGAGGTCGTTGAACACCAGCAGCGGCAGCAGCTGCGCATAGTCGCTGATCAGATCGGCCTTGCCCCGGGCACCGAACTGATCGGTGAGGTACGCGGCGACGCGGTCGACGTGCCGGCTCACTCGGTGCATGTCCAGACGCCCGAAGCTCTCCGTCACCGCCTGGCGCAGCCGCAGGTGCTCCGCGCCGTCGGAGAACATGCTGTTCGGCCGGTACATCATCATCGGCAGCACGGGGCTGTCCAGCGGGACCCGCCCCTCGTTCAGCGCGCGCCAGCGGCGGGAGTCCCGCGCGAAGGTGTCCGGGTTCTGCAGGACCTGGAGCGCGGTGGCGTACTCCGTGACGAGTTCGGCCTCCACGCCGGGAGCCAGCTCGACGGGCGCGCTGGGCCCGTACTGCCGCAGCATGTCGTAGAAGGCATCCGGCGCGGCGGCGAACTCCGGCCCGTGCAGAGGCGCCCTTTCGCCACCCGCGTGCGCGGGGCAGCCCGGCGGTGGGCTCTGGAATTCCGAGTGAGATTGCATGCCTGAACTCCTAGTTGAGGCGGGACTGGAGATATCGGACGAGCGCGATGAGTGAATCCGCCGAGGACCGTTGGTCCCGTGCGTCACAGCTGACCACTGGCGTCTCGGGAAGCAGGTCCAGTGCCTCCCGGATCTCGTCGAGGGAGTGCGAGGGCGTCCCGTCGAAGCGGTTCACGGCGATGGCGTACGGGATTCCGTAGTGCTCCACCAGGTCCATGACAGGGAACGACTCGTCGAGACGCTCGGGGTCGACCAGGACGAGCGCCCCGAGCGCACCGCGCGTCATGTCCTCCCACACCTGAACGAAGCGCTGCTGACCGGGTGTTCCGAACAGGTAGAGGACCAGCTTCTCGCTGAGTGTGAGACGGCCGAAGTCCATGGCGACGGTGGTCGTGGTCTTGCCGGGCGCGCCTTTCGGGTCGTCAATTCCGGCGCCCGCCTGCGTCATGATCTCCTCGGTACGCAGCGGCGGAATCTCGGACATGGTCCCGATGAATGTCGTCTTTCCCACGGCGAAGTGTCCGACCACGAGGATCTTCGCCGCGGTCTGCACTGAATCGCGTAGATACACGCCGTCATCCAAAGCGAGCCTGGAGCCCATTCAGCACCTCCTCCAGTATTTGCCGGTCGACAAGCTGAGCGCTAGGTATGGGCGCACGAGAGAAGAGAAATCCCTCCTGCGCGAGATCGGACACCAGAATCTTGACGACACCCACCGGCAGCTGGGTGTGCCCGGCTATCTCGGCAATCGAGAGGAAACCCCCCGAACACAGCTCCAGCAGACGGAGCTTCTCCGGATCGAGGGGTTTCGTACGGGGCGGGTCCGCCTGCACGGTGACCAGGGTGATGAGCGAGAACTCATCGCCGTCAAGAAGATCGCGGCCGTTGGTGATGACGTACGGCCGTACTAATTCCGCTGCTTCGTGTTCCAGCTCCGGCTCGTCATCGGGTGTCATGACTGGATATCAGCCCTCTCACGCGGCGGACTGGTCAGTGCCTTGCCGAGCTGCCCCACCAACTGCTGCATACGGAACGTGATCTCCGCCATGTCGACGTCGGGAGACGCCGAAACCGCGAGGTAGGCGCCTTCCCCGGCAGAAATGAGAAAGACCCAGCCATGGTCGAACTCGACCAGCGTCTGCCGCCATTGCGGACGATTGACGGGTGCCCCACCGAGGCAGAAGTCGGCGACCGTACGACTCAGCGACTGCATTCCGCTCATCGCGGCGGCCACGGTGTCGGCGTGGTCCCGGCCGACGTCCTTCGAACGGGCCATGAGCAGACCGTCCGCGGAGACGAGGATGGCATGCTGTGCTTCGGGCAATTCCAGAGCACTGTCAAGCATCCACGACAGATCGTAGTTCACTGAACCTCAGGCCCTTCATTGCTTGCGTAGGTAGAACGACGCCCGGATTGCGTACCGCGCTGGAATGCGCCCATGACGGACGCCGCCCGCGCGCTGTCGCGGTCCGGTGTCTCACTGCTCTCGGAACTGCTCTCGGACTCGGTCGGCACGATGGAAATCGCACCGCGGCGCCGCCGCTTGGGCAGACCGCCGGCCGTCGTTTCGGCAACCGGGCGGGCGCCGGCCGGCTGCCCCAGGGGCGCCGGACCGGGTGCCGGGGAACCGGCCGCCGGGTATCCGGGCGCGGGCTGTGCGGGGACGCCATAGGCCGGTTGACCAGCAGGGTTCTCAGGCGGCAACGGAGCGGACGCGGCCACGGCAGGACCCTCCTCGGGCTGGTGCAGAGACGTCAGTAGATCGTCAGGGAGCAGGACGACCGCGCGCACGCCACCGTAGGGAGAAGTGGTGTCCACCGACACGCTGAAGCCGTATCGGGCGGCGAGCACACCCATGACGGTGAAACCGAACTGCGGCGGGTTACCGAGGCTGGAGACGCTGGCGGAATTCTCGCTCGACAGCAGCTGCGCGGCTCGCGCCTTCTCCTCCTCGTTCATACCGACACCGGCGTCGTCGACGATGATGCAGACGCCCTTGGGAACCGGGCGGATATTGATCTCGATCATCGTTTCCGGCGCCGAATAGCTGGTGGCGTTGTCCAGCAGTTCGGCAAGCACCAGCGCCACCGGTTCCACGGCGCGGCTCACGATCGCGAAATTACTCTGCGACCGGATCTCGACGCGCGTGAAATGGCGGATACGGCCCTTCGCGCTGCGGACCACGTCGTAGAGCGACGCGTTGTTCCGGCGCCGGCCGAGCCAGCCGTCGCAGAGCACGGCGATGGACTGGGCCCGCCGTGCGAACTGCGAGTTCATGTGGTCGATGTCGAGCAGATCCTGAAGGATCTTGTGTTCACCGTAGGTGTCCTGCAGCTTGGAAATGGCCAGCTGCTGTTCGCTCGCCAGACCCTGCAGGGTCCGCATCGCGGACTTCAGTGTGGTCTTGGTGGCTTCTTCGGCGCGGTCCTTGGCCTCTCCGACGGCCTCCGTGTAGTGATCTTCGAGATTGGCGTAGTGCTGCTTGAGCTCAGCCTTCTCTTTTTGAAGATCGGCGATCTTCCTTCTGCCGCGAATAATCGCGGTGGCAGCAAGAGGGGTACCAGCGATCAATCCCCAGAGCGCTGGATCCTGGAAATATTGCGTCATAGGACTCTCTTCGGACGACGGAGCCACCAGGTGTCGTGTGCCTGGCTGCGACGTAGAGAATCGCCCACGGCCCCAGACATACGTGTACGGCCGCGCACAGTCGCCTGCCAGAAAGCCATCGATGGGCCGGCTAATGGCATAGTTCTCCCCGGGGTGGCGGTTTTCTTAGGCCAATGCGCGGAATTTCTTTCTCGCCTTAGCAGGTGACTACCCGGTTGGCAAGTGCGATGATCTTAGCATCACCACAACACCCGTCGTCCAACGGCGATCTGAACAGTTGTGCATCTGAAGCGGATTCAACAAAGGCCCACTTTGCGGCCATTGGGCGCGATGCCGGTCCTGCGGCGCAAGCGGTCCGCCCGCTTCCTGACGGACCGTTGATGTGCAGCCCCGTCCCCGCGCGAACGCACCGTGCGGGTGCGGCCAGGGAAGGTCAGCGAAGATCAGCGATGCGGGGCGTCATGAACGTAGGTGATCTCACCGCCGCCGACCCGGACGACCCGTACGGTCATGTCCCGGTCGGTGCCCCGCAGATAGTGCGCCGTGCAGTGGGTCCGGGCGCCCTTCACGGCACGCAGATCCCGCGCGCAGTCGACCGAGCGCGGTCCCCTGGGGATCACCGGAAGCGACAGGTGGCCCGAGATCGAGCGGGCGACCTCCGCGCGCGGGACGGTGTCGGACGTCCCGTCCACCGCACTGGTCGCGTCCCGGTCCATGAGCCACCGGCTGCCCGCCGTGAGGCTCCCCGCCAGCAGAGCCGTACCGGCCAGTGCCAGGCCGGCAGCTCGCAGATTCCGCACCGTTCTCCTTCCAGAGGCGCACGCCGGACACCGGACGTGCGCACCGTGCCGGGTCACGGACCATTCTTGCCGGTGGCCCGGTTTCGGCAACAGGAGCCCCCGGACGTGCCGCCGGCCAGGCGACGGTGCGTCACACGGACGGTACGGGGCCCTGCATCCGCTCGCTGATCCAGTGCAGCGAATCGCGCATCCGCCGGATGTAGGTGTGCCCGCTGTGCCCGCCGCCCGGTATGACGTAGAGCGTCGAGTGGACCGGCCCGCCGGTGTAGTCCTTGATGAAGCGCTTCACATCGGGCACCGCCGTCTCCCGGCCGCCCAGCTCGAAGGCGAGATAGACCGGCGTTCCGTGACCCGCGGCCAGCTGCCGTGCCAGGTGGCGCGGGTCATTGGCGCGCATCTCGGCCGGATGCCCCTGCCACAGCGGTGAATCCGGTGCGGTGTCCGGGCCGTTGACGATGGCCGCCTTGAACTTCCGCGGTTCCTTGAGGACGGCCTTCAGCGCGGCGAAGCCGCCGGACGAGGACCCCATGAACGCCCAGCCGTCGCGGCTGTCGTACGTGCGGAAGTGGGCCCGCGCGAAGTCCGGTACGTCCTCGGTGAGCCAGGTGCCCATCTTGGGCTGCCCCGGGATGTCACTGCCGTCGTAGTACCTCCGGCCCGGATTGAGCACCGGCATCACGACGACGAACGGCAGTGTCCTGCCCTGCCGCGACCACCGTGCCATCCGCTCCTCCAGCGCGAAGCCCGGCCCGGCCCAGTAGTTGAACGGATAGCCGTAGGCGCCCGGCAGCGCGATCAGCACCGGGAAGCCGCTGTGGGCGTACCGCGCCTGGTGGTACTCCGGCGGCACCCAGGCCCAAATGGCTCCGGTGACACCGGACTTGCGGCCGTGCCAGGTCGTCCTCACGACCCGGGTTCCGTCGCGCCCGGTCGTACGGAACACGGTGAAGGACGCACGCGGTCCGCGGGGCGGCACCACCCGCGGCTGTCCGTTGAGGGCGTCCGCGGCCCGGGCCTGCCGCCGGGGTTCTCCCGAGGCGTGGACGCGACTCCCGTCCTCGGCGCAGCCGGCGAGCAGTGCCAGGGCCACCACACTCACCGCAGCGCGGACGCGCAGGCGCTTCATCGGGGCGTTCTCCTCGGGTACTTGGGCCGGCCGCGGGCAGCCACGCTGCCACTGCGGGCACCGGTCGCACGACACGCCTTTAAGATCGTCCACAGTGCCCGTGGCGCCGTCCCGGCCGCCCTGACCTGGCAATCCGCGCTCCCCGCGCCGTCCGGAGCCGTCTCCGCACGTCAAATGCACCGACCGCGTTTCCCTCGTTCGATGAGGCCATGGGTTGTTTACCGGTCGGTCGGTTCTGGCAAGGTTGATTCCCAATTCCGAAGGGCGCGGCGCTGTGCCGTGGTTGGGGATGACCGATGACCGCGAGGGCCGATCGCCGGCCGCTGCCCGGCGTAGTGGGACGGGGTGTTGAGCATGAGCTGGTGTCCGGCCTACTGGACGGCGCCGGGCTCGTGACGCTCACCGGGGCCGCGGGAGTGGGCAAGAGCGTGCTGGCCCGCGCCGTCCTGGAGGAGCACACCGCCCGGCACGACGGCACGGTCCTCCGGGTCGGCTGCTGGGACGGTCCGGCCGAGGGCGGGCCGGTGGCGGCGCTGCTCCGGGCCGCCCGGCCGACGGAGGACGCCCGCCGGGACTCCGCGACCGCCCTGGTCCGGCGTACCGCCCCGTCCTGCGCCGGTGAGCCGGTGCCCGGCCGGGCGGGGCGGAAGGATGCCCCAACTGGGCTCGTTCCGGCGGACGATGCGGCGGTTGCCGCGCTCGCCGCGTACTGCCTGCGCCATCGTGCGACCGTGCTGCTGGACGACTGCGACCCGCTGCGCGACGCCTGCGCCCAGCTCGTGCGGCAACTGCTCCGGGCCGAGCCGGCGCTGCGCATCGTGGCGACCGCGCGGGGCGCGCTCGGGCTGCCCGAGGAGCGGGTCGTGGAGCTGGCTCCGCTGCCGGTGACGCTGGGCGGGGGAACCACGGGACCCGCCGTGGAGTTGCTGGCCGCGCGGGCCGGAGCCGCCACGCCGGAGCTGCTGGTCGCCGTGTGCCAGGCGCTGGAGGGCTCGCCGCTGGCGATCGCGCTGGCCGCGCACCAGCTGGACCGGATGTCGTTGCCGCAGCTCGCGGCGCAGGTGGGGGCGGACGGGCCGCTGTACTACTCGGGACCGGCGGCGACCGTGCGGCACACCTCGCTCTACGCCGCGCAGGCCGCGGGCTACGCCCTCTGCTCGCCCACCGACCGGCGGGTCTGGGCGCGGCTCTCGGTGCTGCCCGGTGATTTCGATGCCTGGCTCGCCGGTTGTGTCTGCACCAGCTGTGACGTTCCTGCGGCGGCGGTCGAGGGCGCTTTGGAACGGCTGCTCAACGCCTCGGTCCTGGAACGCGTACGGGACACCGGCGACGTCCACGACGACACCGGTGCCGCGCAGCCGCCGCGCTACCGACTCCCCCGCGCCGCCCGCGACTTCGGGCGGACGCAGCTGCGCGAGGCGGGCGAGGAGTCCGCGGCGCTGCGCCGGTTCCGGCAGGCCTGTGCGGCGCTCGCGGCCGAGGCCCAGATCGCCTGGCAGGGCCCGGACCAGCAGGTCGCCGTACGGCTGGTGGAGGTCGAGCAGGCCAACCTCGACGCGGCGCTGACCCGTCCCCCGCAGGACGCGGAGGACGCGCTGGGCGCGCTGGAGATCGCGGTATCGCTGTGGTTCCACTGGGCGGCCTGCGGCTTCCGCCGCGAGGGGCGGGCGCATCTGGACCGGCTGCTGCTGCTCTCCCGGGACGACACCGCGCTGCGGGCCCGTGCGCTGTGGCTGGCGGGTTATCTCGCGGCGCAGGAGCAGGCGCTCGGCGCCGCGGAGGCGCTGCTCGACCAGGCGTGGGGGGCCGCCGTGATGCACGCGGATTCCGACGGGCTGGCCCGGATCGCGCACGCGCACGGCGTACTGGCGCTGTACCGGGGGAACTCCGCGGCGGCGGTGGCCTGTCTGGAGGAGGCGGCCCGGCACCGTTCCAGGGACCCGTGGTTCGGGCCGGGGCCCGCGCACAGCTGGGCGCTGCTCGCCGTCGCCGTGTCCTCGTCCGACGCGGAGCGGGCGCAGGCGGCGGCCCGTCGCGCCTGGGAGGCCCGGCACTCGGACGGCGACTTCTGGCTGTACTCGACGGTCCTCTACGCCTGTGCGGCGATCGAGCGCGTCCATGGGGAGCCGGGGTCGGCGCTGCGGGCCTGCCGGGAGGCGCTGGCGGCCAAGAAGCTCATCGGTGACCCGCTGTTCATCGCCGGCGCCCGCACCCTGCTGGCCGGTCTGCGGCGTGAGGTGCGCGGCCGCGAGCCGGTGCCGGACGGCGCGGCGGAGGACCCGTGGTGGCGCACCGGCGGGCCGGACCTGCCGCCGCAGCCGTTCTTCTCACGGTTGCGGGCGGGCCCTTGAGCGCCGGGGTGCCGAGGCGGCCGGTGGCCGCACGGCAGAGGGACACGCTGTGTGACGACATCATCGCGCTCGGGATGCGCCGGTGACGGGCCGGTCGCATGCTGGGGGCATGAAGCGTGCCCCCGTGATCGTGCATCCGCCCTGCACCGGCGGTCGCCGTGTGACGCTCTACGGACAGGATCTGGGACGGGCGCTGCGCCCCGGTGACGTGGCCGCGATACTGCGCCGGGCCGGTTTCTGCGCCACGACCTTCGCCTGGGACGACACCGGCGTCTTCGAGTGGCGGGCCGGCGGCCCCGACGTCTGGCTGATGCTCTGAGGCGACTGCCGGGCCCGAACTTCCCTCACCCGTGAGCCGGTTGTCCCACCGTGACGGCGCGTCCGCCGGCTTTCACCGGCGGTCGGGGGCGTACGGGCCGCGGGACCCGGGCGCGGAGAACAACCCCGCGGTCAGTCGACCACCGCGGCGACCCGGGTCTCCTCCGCCTCGCGCGCCGCGGCGGCCTTCTTCGCCCGGTGCTTCATGAGGAGGAAGGAGCAGAGGCCGAACAGCAGGGCCGCGACCAGCCCGAGCCAGGAGAAGCGCTTGAGCCAGGACTCGGCGACGATGCCCACGCTGTAGATCAGCGCGGTGGTACCGCCGGCCCAGACGATGCCGCCGAGGACGTTGGCGATCAGGAACTTCCAGTACGGCATCTTCAGTACGCCGGCGAGCGGCCCGGCGAAGATGCGCAGCAGGGCGACGAAGCGGCCGAAGAAGACCGCCCACATACCCCACTTGTCGAACTTCGCCTCGGCCATGGCGACATGGTCGGGGCCGAAGTGCTTGGGGAACTTGCGGCCGGCCCACTGCAGCAGGGGCTGGCCCCCCTTGCGTCCGATCAGATAGCCGACGGAGTCACCGATGATCGCGCCGCCGGTGGCGCAGGCGCCCAGCACATACGGGTTGATGTGGTCCTGGGTCGCCGCGAGGATCGCGGCGCTGACGAGGACGATCTCGCCGGGCAGCGGGATGCCCAGGCTCTCCAGCCCGATGACCACCCCCACCAGGAGGTAGACGCTCACGGCCGGTACCGACTCGAGCCACTCCTGGATGTGCAACGCCGATTCCTCCGCTGATGTGTAGGGCCCCCGTGGGGCGTGAACCGGCATCCGTGACACCGTGCCGGTCGATCCCCTGGCGCACCTCGGTGCGCCCGGGAAGCGTACTCGATCGGACCGCCCGGAGACCGAATCCACGTGTGCCGCGCAACAACCGGCGCCCGGACACGGCGACGGCCCGCCGCGCGTGCACGGCGGGCCGTGAAAGCGCCACGGTGAGGCGGCTCACTTATTGGGGCGCAGGGTCCACACGATGCTCATCTCGCCGGTCACCGCGCCGTCCTCGCGGGTGATCGCGATGTTCACGGGGAATTCAGGGCGCTCTCCGGCGTCGAGCTCGGCGACGATCTCGGCCACCGGCCGGCCCAGCTCGGCGGTGGCGGTGACCGGGCCCATGGCGAGCTTCTTGTAGCCGATCTCGGCGCGCACCGCGAGCGGCACCGCGCGGCCGAGCTGGTCGCCGAAGGCCGCCATCACGATGGCGCCGCTCGCCGACTCGGCGAGGGTGAACATCGCGCCGGCGTGCGGACCGCCGACATGGTTGTGGAAGTCGGGCTGGTCGGGCAGGCGGACCACGGCGCGCTCGGCGGTGGTCTCGGTGAACTCAAGGTTCAGCGTGCGGGCCATCGGCACGGATGCCGCCATCATTTCGCCGATCGACGGCAGGGTCTCGGAGGACATGGCGCCATGTTACCTAGCGGTAGCTTAGGTGTGAAGAGCCTCCCTCGTCACGGGCCGGCCGTCGGCCGGAGCCGGGCGGTAATCCCGTACCGCCCGCTCCCCCGCCCCGCATATCGTTGACGCCCATGTGGGCAGGACAGCAGCACAGCGGAGACAGACGGCGAAGGGGTCCGGCACGCCCCGGGCACCGGTCGGACACCCCGGGCCGGAAGCGGTCCGCCACGGCACCTGCCCGACGGACGCGGTCTTGGTGAGGGCCCTCCCCGCCTGGGCGGGGCGCAACTATCTGCTGCTCACCGGCGCCACGGTGATCGCGAGCCTCGGCAGCTCCGGCGCGCTGATCGCGACCGCGTTCGCGGTGCTCGCCGCCGGCGGCTCCGCCACCGATGTCGGCCTGGTCGCCGCCGCGCGGACGATCCCGCTGGTCTTCTTCCTGCTGATCGGCGGCGCGGTCGCCGACCGGCTCCCCCGGCATCGCGTCATGGTCGCCGCGAACGCCCTCAGCTGTGCCTCCCAAGGCCTGTTCGCGCTGCTCGTCCTGGCCGGGGAGCCGCAGCTGTGGCAGATGGCGCTGCTGGCCGCGCTCGGCGGCACCGGGCAGGCGTTCTTCGCGCCGGCCTCCGAGGGCATGGTGCTGGCCAGCGTCTCCGGCGAACAGGCCGGGCGCGCCTTCGCCGTGTACCGCATGGGCATGAACGGCGCGAACATCGGCGGCGCGGCACTGGGCGGCGCGCTGGTCGCCGCGGTCGGGCCGGGCTGGGTGCTGGCCGTCGACTCCGCCGCCTTCGCGCTCGCGGCGGCGCTGCGCGCCTTCCTCGACGTCAGCGGGGTCCCTACGCGGGCCCCCGGCGGCGGGATGCTGCGCGATCTGCGGGACGGCTGGCGGGAGGTGGTCTCCCGGCCCTGGCTGTGGGCGGTGGTCGTGCAGTTCTCGCTGGTCAACGCGATGGTGGCGGCCGCCGAGGCGGTCTACGGGCCGCTGGTCGCCGAGCAGCATCTGGGCGGCCCCGGGCCCTGGGGGCTGGCGCTGGCCGCGTTCGGTGTGGGCACCGTGGGCGGCGCCCTGCTGATGGCCCGGGTCAGACCACGCCGGATGCTGCTGACCGGTGCACTGTGCATCTTCCCGCTCGCCCTCCCGTCCGCCGCGCTCGCCGTTCCCCTGCCCGTGGCCGGACTCACGGCGATCATGTTCGGCACCGGCATCGCGGTCGAGGTCTTCGCGGTGATGTGGATGATGGCGCTGCACCAGGAGATCCCCGAGGAGAAGTTCTCCCGGGTCTCGTCCTACGACTGGCTCGGGTCGCTGGCCATGGTCCCGCCGGCCACCGCGCTGGCCGGCCCCGTGCAGGACCTCATCGGGCGGACGGCCGCGCTGTGGGGCTGTTCGGCGGTGATCGTGCTGCTGACGGCGGCGGTGCTGTGCGTACCCGATGTCCGGCGTCTGACGCGTCGTCCGAAGACCGAGCCGGCCGCCGGGGCACCGGCCTCCCCCACCGCCGGGGCGGCCGCACCGGACACCGCGGGAGCGGAGTGACCGGGCACGGCGGCGCCGACCCGGACCGGGCCGCCGTCAGCCCACGCTGAACGCACCGTCCGGCGGCACCGGGGACGCCACCGCCTCGGCATCGCGTACCGGCGCCGCGTCCCCGATCAGCCGCCGCAGCGCCGTGCCGTGCTCGACCCGGGCCGGGAAGACGTCCCCGGCCGTCCGCCGGGCCAGGGCGGCGACCGGGAGCGGCGCGCGCGAGGCGAGCAGCACGGCGTTGCCGAAGCGGCGGCCCCGCAGCACCGAGGGCTCGGCGATCAGCGCCAGATGCTCGAAGACCGTGGCGAAGTTGGCGAGTTGGCCGCGCAGAAAGCCGAACGGCGCGCTGTCCGCGAGGTTCGCCGCATAGCAGCCGTCCGCGCGCAGCACCCGCGCGGCCGCCCGTGCGTACTCGACGGAGGTGAGCTGGGCCGGTACCCGCGCCCCGCCGAAGACATCCGCCACGATGACATCGGCGCTGCCCTCCGGCGCCGCCTCCAGCGCCGTCCGGGCGTCCTCGGCGTGCACGGTGATCCCGTGGTCACCGGACAGCGGCAGCTCCTCGGTCACCAGGGCGAGCAGCCCGCGGTCGGCCTCGACGACGTCCTGCCGGGACTGCGGACGGGTGGCGGCGAGGTAGCGCGGCAGGGTCAGCGCGCCGCCGCCCAGATGCAGCACGTCGAGCGGCTGCCCCGGTGCGGCCGCCTCGTCCAGGACGTGTGCCAGCCGGCGCACGTACTCGAACTCCAGATGGGCGGGCGCGTCCAGGTCCACGTACGACTGCGGTGCGCCGTCCACGGTCAGCAGCCAGGCGCGGGGCCGGTCGACGTCCGGCAGCAACCTGGCGGTGCCGCAGTCCACGGTCCGGGTGACGGGTATCGGCTCGGGTGCTTCGTCCACCGTCCCATTGTGCCGGTGCGGTCCCGGCGCTCCGGCCCCGGTCCCGCGGCCCCGGCCGCCGGTCAGTCCGACCAGGCCCGCCGGATCTCCGCCACCTGTGCTGCGGCCTGCCGGCGCCCCGCGCGGGCCGCGTCCGCGCGCCTGGCGGGATCGAGGACGTTACGGCCGAACGCCGATCTGGCCGCGCGGTCGGGGGTGATCACACACACCCGGGCGCCGTGGCGTGCCAGCCGCTCGCCCTGCGCCCGCGGCCCGGCGATCGGTCCGCCGGAGGCCGCCATCGGCGCGACGACCACCACCCTGCCGTATCCGGCGGCCAGGTCGGCGTTGGCGGAGGAGTGCACCCCGCCGTCGATCCAGCGGGTGCCGTCGATGGTGACCGGCGGATAGATGCCGGGCACCGCGCAGCTCGCGCCCACCGCGTCGAGCAGCCGCACCCCGCTCGTGTCGTCGAACGCGGTCCGCTCCCCCGTCGCCGCGTCCACCGCCGTGATCACCAGCCGGCGGGCCGGCCAGTCGGTCAGCCCCAGGGTCCGGGCGATCACCGCGCGCTGTTCCGCCTCGGGAACGGTACGGGCCGTGAGCGCCAGCCTCCCCATCCGTACGCCGAAGGAGACGGTGTCCCGCGAGCGCAGCGCGATGGCCGCGAACCGGGCGAGGGCGGCCGGGCCCATACGGGCGGGCGGGCCGGGCTCCGGTGCGGCGAGCTGATGGGCGTACATCTCCTCCAGCGGCCGCTGCCGGGAGGTGAGCTGGGCGCCGACGATCGATCCGGCGGAGGTCCCGATGACGACGTCGGCGTCGCCGAGGTCGACACCCGCCTCGGCGAGCCCGGCGAGCATCCCGATCTCCCAGCCGATTCCGGTGAGCCCGCCGCCGCCCAGGACCAGTGCCGTGTCCGCCATCGGTTCTCCCTCGCGCCTCGCGGCCGACCGCCCGCACCGTACGGCGCGATCCCCCCGTCATCCGTGGCGAGCAGTCTCGCACCCGGTGCGTCCCGGGGACAGCGTCCCCGGCCGTGCCCGGCACCTGGGAGGCGCCGGGCGCGGCCGGATGACCTGCGGGTCCTACTCCCCGACGGTGCGGACCGTGCCCGCGCCGACGGTCCGGCCACCCTCGCGGATGGCGAAGCCGAGCCCCCGCTCCAGCGGTACCGCACGGCCCAGTTCGACCGACGCGGTCACCGTCTCCCCGGGACGGGCGATGCCCCGCTCGCCGAGGTCGAGGTCGCCGACCACGTCCGCGGTACGGAGGTAGAACTGCGGCCGATAGCCGGTGGAGAGCGGCGTCCGGCGGCCGCCCTCCTCGGTGGAGAGCACATACACCTCGGCGGTGAAGCGGCGCCGCGGTGTGACGCTGCCGGGCGCGGCGACCACATGCCCGCGGCGCACCTGGTCACGGTGCACACCGCGCAGCAGCAGCGCGACGTTGTCGCCCGCCTCGGCGGACTCCATCGGCCTGCCGAACGTCTCCAGCCCGGTGACCGTCGTCTCGGTCTCCGCGCCGAGCACCGCGACCCGGTCGCCGACCCGCACCGTGCCGCGCTCGACGGCTCCGGTGACGACCGTGCCACGCCCGGTGATGGTCAGCACGTTCTCCACCGGCAGCAGGAACGGCGCGTCGACATACCGCTCGGGCATCGGGACATAGGTGTCCACGGCGTCCAGCAGCGCCTCGATCGCCTGCGACCAGCGCGGGTCGCCCTCCAGGGCACGCAGCCCCGAGACCCGTACGACGGGGACGTGCTCCCCGTCGTAGCCGTGCGCACTCAGCAGCTCGCGCACCTCCAGCTCCGCCAGGTCGGTCAGCTCCGGGTCGCCGGCGTCGGCCTTGTTGAGGGCCACGACGATGTGCCGGACGCCCACCTGCCTGGCGAGCAGCACGTGTTCGGTGGTCTGCGGCATGATCCCGTCGAGCGCGGAGACGACCAGGATCGCGCCGTCGAGCTGCGCCGCACCGGTCACCATGTTCTTGATGAAGTCGGCGTGGCCGGGCATGTCGACATGGGCGTAGTGCCGGGTGCCGGTCTCGTACTCGACGTGCGAGATGTTGATGGTGATGCCGCGGGCGGCCTCCTCCGGGGCCCGGTCGATCCGGTCGAACGGCACGAACGTCCCGCTCCCCCGGTCGCTGAGGACCTTGGTGATGGCCGCGGTCAGGGTGGTCTTGCCGTGGTCGACATGGCCCATGGTGCCGATGTTCAGGTGCGGCTTGGTGCGCACGAATGCCGTCTTGGGCATGGTGTTCTTCCTCGCGACAGTGCGGTGAGAACGGCGACTTGGCGCCGTGGAGACCCCGGAACCGGCCGACCCTCCCCCTGCGGGGTCCGCCGGACGATCCGGAGAGGGTCAGCTTCGTGCGCCGTCGTTCGCCGCGGCGGCCGGGACGGCGGCCGCGGTGACGGCACCCGCGGGTGCGAAGTCCGCTGCGGCGAGGGCCGCGAGGAGGTCGGCGGCAGCCTTCGGCGCGTCCGCGACTGCGGACGGGGGCGCGAGGAAGGCGTACCGGGACATGCGCCCTATGGTGCCGGTCGGCCGCCCCGGCGTCGAACGATTTATCCGGCCTCCGGTGCGGGTCACGGACGGCCTGACGGCGGCCGCCCGGCGCCGCTCTCGGTTACGCTCCCGGGATGGTCCCGCCCGCCGCCACGCCCGACGGCCCCGCCGCGCGCTGTACGCGTGTGCTGTTCTCCCCCTGGGCCCGGCTGGGGGTGCTGCTGGCGCTGCTGGCCTGCGCCGCGGCCGCGATGCTGCTGTGGCAGCCGCAGCAGCTGCTCACCGGCGGCCGGCTGGACCGGCTGACCGGCCCGACCGCCGTCCTGGTCTTCGCGGTCGCCTACGGAGGGTGCACCACCGCTTTCGTGCCGCGCCCGGTCCTCAATCTCGCGGCGGGCGCCCTCTTCGGCGGTCAGGCCGGCCTCGGCGCGGCTCTCGCCGGGACGGTGCTGGGCGCCGGGCTGGCCTTCGGGCTCGGCCGGCTGCTCGGGCAGGACGCGCTGCGTCCGCTGCTGCGCGCCCGCTGGCTGACCGCCGCCGACCGGCAGTTGAGCGAGCACGGCTTCCGCTCGATGCTGGCCCTCCGGCTCTTCCCCGGGCTGCCGTTCTGCGCCACGAACTACTGCGCCGCGGTCTCCCGTATGGGCTGGCTCCCCTTCCTCCTCGCGACGGCGCTGGGCAGCATCCCGAACACCGCGGCGTACGCCGTCGCCGGCGCGCGTGCCGCGACGCCCACCTCGCCGGTGTTCCTCGGCGCCCTGGGCTTCATCGCCGTCAGCGGGCTGGGCGCGCTGCTCGTGGCATGGCGCAAGCGGAAGGCGCTGCGGGGGCACTGAACGCGGCGGGCGGACACGGGATTCCGCCGCGGCCGCAGCGGTACGGGCACGGTAGGCACAGGCCCCTTTGGCCGCCCGGACATCTTCGGACGTTACGCTGCCCCGGTGGGCGGAGATCCGCATCCGCCACCACTGTCCGCTTTCTCCCGTCTCGCGCAGGTCAGCGCTTGATCACCCTTGGATAGCGTATTTTCCATGTCTTGGTTTGAATCTTTCGTCCTCGGACTTGTCCAGGGGCTGACCGAGTTTCTGCCCATCTCGTCCAGCGCGCACCTGCGTCTGACCGCGGCGTTCGCCGGCTGGCACGACCCCGGTGCGGCGTTCACCGCCATCACGCAGATCGGCACCGAAGCGGCCGTCATCATCTACTTCCGCAAGGACATCGGGCGGATCATCTCGATGTGGGCCCGCTCCCTCACCAACCGGGAGCTGCGACACGATCACGACGCCCAGATGGGCTGGCTGGTGATCGTGGGCTCGATCCCGATCGGTGTGCTGGGCATCACGCTCAAGGACGCCATCGAGGGCCCGTTCCGTGATCTGCGGCTGATCGCCACCACCCTGATCGTCATGGGCATCGTCCTCGGCATCGCCGACCGGCTGGCCGCCCGCGACGAGAGCGGCGGCCGGCACCGCGTCGCCAAGCAGCGCAAGACCCTCACCGACCTCAGCGTCAAGGACGGCCTGCTGTACGGCGTCTGCCAGGCGATGGCGCTCATCCCCGGCGTCTCCCGCTCCGGCGCCACGATCAGCGGCGGTCTGCTGATGGGCTACACCCGCGAATCCGCCGCCCGTTACTCGTTCCTGCTCGCCATCCCGGCGGTACTGGCCTCCGGCGCCTACGAGCTCAAGGACGCCGGCCAGGGGCATGTCTCCTGGGGCCCGACGATCTTCGCCACGATCATCGCCTTCGTCGTCGGCTACGCGGTGATCGCCTGGTTCATGAAGTTCATCTCCAACAAGTCCTTCATGCCCTTCGTCATCTACCGCATCCTCCTGGGCATAGCCCTGTTTGCGCTGGTCGCGGCCGGTGTGCTGTCGCCGAACGCGGGGGAATCGGCGGGGTAGCACCCGCGGGCGCGGCCCCGGGCCCCGCCGGAAACCGTCAGCGATACCCGGAGTCGTCGGCGGGCAGGCCCGGGTCCTGGACCTCCACGAGGTAGCGCCAGCAGTCCGGCCGGGTGCCGTCGGTGTCGGTGAACCCGTAGAGCGGGGCGAGTTGCCCGCTGGAGACGACCTTGCCCGTCCAGCGCGCGACGTCCGGATCGGCGGCGAGCGCGACCACCGCCCGCGCGACATAGACCGGGGACTCGGCGATACAGAAGTGCGGCACGTTGGCGGTCGCGTCCCGCCAGTTGTCCTCGGTCACACCGAACGCCTCGAGCATCTTCTCCGAGCGCAGCCAGCCCGGGGTCACGGCGACTGCGGCGGCGCGGTGCGGGGCGAGTTCATGGCTCTGGGCCAGCGTCATCCGCTGCACCGCCGCCTTGACCAGGTCGTAGTAGAAGCCCTCGTGGTGGCGGTAGGCGGCGTTGTACTCCGCGGTCCCGTCGGTCATCTCGATCACCAGCCCGCCGGGGCGGCGGATGAGCAGCGGCAGCGCGTGATGGCTGGTGACCGCGTGGGTGTCGATGCCCATGCGCAGCATCCGCAGCCCGCCGGCGAGGTCGTGCTCCCACAGGGTCGTGCCGAACTGCGCGTAGGCGTCGCCGCCGAAGATGTCGTTGACGAGGATGTCGAGGCGGCCGCGGTCCCGGTCGATGCGCCGGACGAGGTCGCGGACCTGGTCACTGTCGAGGTGGTCCACCCGCAGAGCCGTCCCGGTTCCGCCCGCCGCGGTGATCAGCTCGCCCGTCTCCTCGATCGTCTCCGGCCGGTCGATCTCCGACCGGCCGGCGGTCCGGCTGCTGCGCCCGGTCGCGTAGACGACGGCGCCCGCGCGGCCGAGTTCCACCGCGATCGCCCGCCCGGCGCCTCGGGTGGCGCCGGCCACCAGCGCCACCTTCCCCTCCAGCACTCCCCCTTGTCCGGCCGGCCCACCCGCCCGCACGTCCTCGGTCACCATGGCTGCCGCCCGTTCCCTTCTCCTCGTCCCCGCGGACGACGTAGGTCTCGCACTCGCATCGGGCTCCGTCAGGAACCGTGGGTATCAGGAACTGAGGTGGTATTGGGCCCAGGGCTGGTGGGCCGGCGCGGGCTCCTCGTGCGAGGGCGTCAGGCTGCCCCACGGGGCGAGCGCGCTGTCCCATTCGGAGGCCAGGGCGGCCATGTCCGGCACGGACTCCGCGGACGGCATCGTGCCGGTGTGCCACGCGGACGCCATGTGGTGCCCCGAGGGCGCGGCGTTCCAGGAGGCCGTCTGCTGTGCGGGGATGGAGTATTCGGACTCGTGAACATCGTTGGGACCGCGCCGATGGCGTCCCGCATGGGTTTCCACCGGGCCCGGATAGAACCGCCCCTGGGCGGAGAGCTGTTGGGCCCGGGTGACCAGGCGGGTGAGGTCGAGCCCGAATTCGGCGGCGAGTTCGCGCAGGTCCACCCCGGTCTGCCAACTCCCGATGAGCACCGCGTCCATCGCCGGGGACCAGGTCTGCTCCGCCGCCCCCATACCGGCGGTGGCCTCGCGGGCGGCGCCGGCCGGGCGCGCTCCGGCGGACGGGGTCTGGTGGGAGTAATCCGCCACGGGCTCGGGCGCCGGAACGGCCTCCTCGGGCTCCCGCTGCGGCGCGAGGGGCGTGGCGGCCGCCAGCAGTTCGTCGGCGACGGCGCGGGCATCCTCCTTGCCCACCGTGCGCCGGGCGATCCGCACTTCCCGCTCGTTCAAACCGAAAAGACCGGCGACCGCGCCGGTGCTGCCCACCGTCACCGCGAACGCCGCCAGAACCCGTGACCGGTCGGCCTGGGCTTCGTCAAGCCTGGCCTGCGCCTCGCGCACACGCTCGTCCCCCAGGCAAAACGCTTCTGCCAGAACGGCGTTGCGGTCCCACAACTCTCTAGGATCCATACCCAGTCAACGCCCCTTGAGCGCCGTTGACCCCATCTGGCTCGGTAAAGCACCCCAAAGCACCCATCGAACCACCAGATGAAAATCGTCCTGAATGCGCGGCTCCCGGGCCGCTCCGGACCCCGTGCGATGTCATATGCCCTGGCCACGGGGCCCGCGTAAAGCCGCAAGAAGGATTGTCGGCGCCGCGGGCCACCGGCCCGATCAGTCGCATCGTCGCATTTCCGGGTGGTCATGGACGCGTCCCCGGCGACGGCTCGGTGCAGTCGTGTGCGCGGGCGCGGGCGCCCCGGAAAGCTCTCGGCGAGCCGGCCGGGCTACCGGGCGCCGATGTGGCGCCGTACGGGCTCGTCGAGGTGGGGCAGGCCGATCGGATTGGGGAAGGGGAGGACATCGGCGGCCAGGATGCGGCGGACCACCGGTTCCAGGCCCTGGAGCAGTCGCTCGGTCGCCGCCTCGGGCAGTGTGCGCAGCAGCCGGGCGGCCAGCCGGTCGGTCGCCTCCTCGATACGGTCCCGTTCCCGCCGGCCGTGGTCGGTCGCGTCGCCGTGGGCGTCCACGAGGCCACGGGAGCGCAGCCGGTCGGCCGCGGCGGCCCACTCCTCCTCGGTCCAGCCGCGGTCCTCCCGCATGGTGTCCCTGGGCACCCGGCCGGACGCGGCGGCCAGGACCAGGGCCTCGCAACCGTCCAGGCCCTCGTCGGCGAGCACGGCATGATGCGCGTCGCCCCTGAACTCCCGGATGGTGGTGGCCAGTTGCCACAGCCGCTCGACGGGGTCGGCGTGGTCGCACAGGGCGCGGTTGGCGGCGAACAGGGGCCGCGCGGTGGCCGGTGCGTCGTCGACGGCCGTCTGGAGCGGGGGCAGCAGCTCGGCCGCGGCGTGTTCCAGGTCGGGGTCGATCGCGCGCAGCGCGTGCGCCGCGCGGCTGCCACGCTCGTCGAGCGCATGGGCCGGGCCGACGATGCTCCAGGCCGCCGGCAGCGCGCGGGCGACCATCTGTGGGGCGAACACCCCGAGGACGGCCGTGGCCGCCGCGGGCTCCACGGCGCCCAGTGGAGCGGTGCGCGCGGCGAAGTACCCCATCCAGAAGCCCTTGAGGCCGAGGTCCCTGCCCAGGTCACGGCACCGCTGGTCGAAGTAGCAGACCGCGTGCAGCGGCTCGGTCAACAGCCAAAGCGCTCGTGCTTGCAGCTCCATGCACCGCACGCTACCGCCGCCGAGCCTCCGCCGCAGCGCACCGGACGCGCAGGCCTCCCGGCCCTCCGGCCGGCGGGGGCGGTGTCACCCGCCGTTGCGGCCGCCGGCTCCGAAGCCCGACTCCCAGGCCCACAGGTGCGTGCAGTTGGGGCACTGCAGATGCAGCACACTGCCCTTGTTCGACAGGAGGTAACGCCAGTGGTCGGCACAGGTGCGGCCGTCGCGGCAGGCGCCGCAGCCCTGGTGGTCCTGGCAGCGGGGGCAGGGGACCCAGGCCCGGCGGCCGATGTCGGCGGTGGGGTCGAGCGGCAGCATGCTCAGGCCTGCCCGGAGGCCGGCAGCACCCCGGCGGCGACCAGCGCGTCGTAGGTGGCCTGCTGCTCCGCGTCCAGACCGGAGTAGAGCAGCCGGTACGCCCCCGCCTCGCTCTCCATCACCGCGAGGGGGTCCCAGGTGTCGCCCAGCGCCGCGAGGACTTCGGTCCGCCGCTGGGTTTCGTGCGCGGTGAGGTCGACCTCGAAGGTCCAGTGGTCCGGTATCCGGGGTTCCGAGGTGTTGCGGTCGTTCATGGTGCGCGTCCCATGCCACTTGCGGATGATTCGGACGTGTCTATCAAGTGGGACGGCACTGAGGAAGCGTCAGGGAGAGAGGGGAGGGTGCGGGGGCCCGGGAGCGGGGGAGGTGGTGGCGCAGCGTGACGCAATGAACCGCACGAGAGGTGGGCAATTCATTCATATTCGGCGGGCCAATTTCTCGCCGTATGCCCTATTTCACCGATCCGCCCGGGAATGTGCGTGCGTGATGGAGTTCATCTCCCGGCCGGCGCCTCTCGCTGCCCCGTACGACCCTGGGGACCGCTTCCCCGCCACCTGACGGCCGTCGCCGCGCGGCCGTCACGTCGAGCGCTCCGCCGCCGCCTGTCGCATCGCCGCGATGAGCAAGTCTAGGGCGGGCTCGACGGCCGAGCCCCCCATGAGCGGGAGATGCTCCCGTACGCGGTGCAGGACGGGGAACTCGTCGGCCGGCAGGTTGCCGTACTCGTCCTGCCAGGCCTGTTCGTCCGCCGTGCGCTGGGCGGGAGCCAGGCGCAGGACCCCGGCGTCCAGGGCGGCATGGCCGAGGACGGTGTCCACCAGGGCGTGGTAGTGCCGGACGGCGGTGGCGTCGTCGAAGCCCGCCTGGAGCAGCAGGCCGATCCCCGTGTCGACGGCGCGCTGCTCATGGGGCCGGCGGGTGACCCGGACGGTGCTGAACACGGCGATCTGCGGGTGGTGCAGCGCGGAGCGGTACGCCCGCATGCCGAGGTCGCGCAGATCGGCGGCCCAGTCGCCGGTGGGGGCGAAGCCGGCCAAGGACTCGCCGATGAGCCGGTCGGCCAGTGCCAGCAGCAGATCCTCGGTGTTGCGGAAGTAGCGGTAGACGGCGGAGGGGTCGGCGCCCAGCGCCGCGCCGAGTTTGCGCACGGTGAAGGCCTGCGCCCCCTGGGCGTCGATGAGTTCGCAGGCGGCGTCGACGATGAGTTCGGCCGACAGGACCACGCCGGAACTGGTCGGCCGGCGCCGCTTGCGCTCGGTCGGGACGCGCTCGCTCTCCGCCATGCCGCACCCCTCCGCTTCACTGCGCCCCGGCCCCTGGCCCTTCCGGAGCAAGTTAATCACCAGGTTACGTCAACACCGTTGACACAAGAATGATCGGCCTGTTTTATCGGCGGACATACACGGACCGCCACGGTGCCGCACCCCCGCACCACCCCTTCCGTACGAGGCGGCCGGGCCCCGATCCCGGGCCCGGTCCGCGTCGCCCTGCACCCCCGCCCGCACCTCCCCCTCCCCAGGTCCGGCCGCGACCGGACCGGCCCCGCCCGTCCAAGGAGTGAGTGCCATGCCTTCCCCAGTGCAGCAGGAACCCGGCCCGGCGAGGATGCGCCGCTCGCTGGGGGTGAAGGACGGGGTGGCGATCGCCGCGTCGAGCACCGCCGCGACCACCAGCATCGGGATCGGCATGGGCACCCTGGCCGCGTACGCCGGACGGCAGACTCCCGCCCTGTTGCTGCTGGCCTTCGTGCCCATCCTCGGCATCGCGCTGTCGTACGCCCGGCTCAACCGCAGCGAGCCGAACTGCGGCAGCGGCTACACCTGGGTGGGCCGGTCCATCGGCCCCTGGCCGGGATTCCTGACCGGCTGGGTGGTGCTGGTCGGCAACGTGATCTTCATGGCGTACACGGGGACGGTGACCGGCTCCGTCGTGCTCCAGTTCCTCAACAAGCTGGGCCTGTACAGCGTCTGGGGGCTCCGGCTGGACCCGGCGTCGACCGGTGTCAGCACCGCGGTGGGCCTGGTCGCGCTGGTCGTCGTCACCATCACCGCCATCACGGGGGTGCGGGCCGCGACCCGGTTGCAGATGGCGCTGCTGATCTTCGAGTACGTGGTCCTGCTGGTCTTCTGTGGCTACGCCCTGCTCATCGGCGACCAGCCGTTCTCGCTGTCCTGGCTCAACCCGCTGGAGATCGGGTCGATGCAGGGGGTGGCCCAGGGGATGGTGCTGGCGGTGTTCTTCTACTGGGGCTGGGACGCCGCGTTCAGCGTCAACGAGGAGACCCGCAACTCCACCGACGCGGCCCGCGGCGGACTGATCGCGCTGGTGGCGATGATGGGCCTGTTCCTCGTCGGCGCGTTCGCCTTCCAGCGGGTGATGAGCACCGGGGAACTCGTGCACAACGGACCGCAGGCGCTCACCTTCCTCGGCGGCAAACTGGCCCCCGAGCCCTGGGCCTCGCTGCCCCTGGCCGCCCTGATGTGCTCCGCCTTCGCCTCCCTCCAGTCGAGCGTCATCCCGACCGCCCGCGGGACGCTGGCGATGGCCCGCGACCGGACGCTGGGCCCCGTGTGGCAGCGGGTGCACCCGCGCTACGGCTCGCCCGCCGTCGGCACCCTGCTGATCATGGCCCTCGCCGCGCTGCTCGCCGTGCTCGCGGTCGGCATCCCCAAGCTCAACGACATGATCCTCACGGCCGTCAACTCGATCGGTCTGACCGTGGCCCTCTACTACGGGCTCACCGCGCTCGCCTGTGCGGTGCGCTTCCGGGACAGCCTGCGCTCCGGGGCCGTGCGGGCGCTCCGGGACGTGGTCGTGCCGGCGGTCAGCGCGCTGTCGCTGTTCGGGCTCGGCGGCTACCTCGTCTGGGACTACGCGACCATGAGCGACCACTTCGAGGCGAGCCCCGACAACGGCTGGTTCATGCTGCTGCTGCCCACCCTCTTCGTGCTGGCCGGGCTGGCGACCGCCGCCTGGGCCAAGTGGATACGCCGCGCCCCGTACTTCCACACCGGGCAGGGCACGGACGCCGATGCGATCGCGCTGCCGATGGACGGGGACGGCCGCCCGCTCCCGAGTCCCGTGGAGGGCTGACCACGCCTCATCCGACCCCTTCGCCCCATCCGTACGAGCCCTTCGTGGCCACCACTCACACTCCCCACACCACTGGAGCACTCACCCCATGGATCTGAGCACCACCCCGGACGCCCGCACCCCCGACTCCGCCGACGGCGGCCCCGCTGACCTGGTTTTCGTCGGCGGTCCCGTGCACACCGTCGACTCCGCGCGCACCCGGGCGAGCGCGCTGGCGGTGCGCGGCGACCGCATCCTGGCCGTCGGGCACGAGGAGGAGGTCCGCCCGCTGATCGGGCCCGCCACGGAGGTCGTCGACCTGCACGGCAAGCTGCTGATCCCCGGGTTCCAGGACGCGCATGTCCACCCGGTCGGCGGCGGGCGGGAGTTGGCCCTCTGCGACCTGAGCGCGGCGGTCACCGCCGAGGCCTACCGGGAACTGATCGCCTCGTACGCGGCGGAGCACCCGGAGGCCGCCTGGATCACGGGCGGCGGCTGGTCGATGGAGGCGTTCCCCGGCGGCATGCCGACCCGCGAGTTCCTGGACGCCCTGGTGCCCGACCGTCCCGTGTTCCTGGTCAACCGCGATCACCACGGCGGCTGGGCCAACTCCTGCGCCCTGGAGCGGGCCGGGCTCACCGACCGTACGCCGGACCCGGCCGATGGGCGGATCGAGCGGGACGCCGACGGCCGTCCGACCGGCATGCTCCAGGAAGGCGCCATGCAGCTGGTGGCCGGCCTGATCCCGGACCCGACGCCCGAGGAGCAGACCGAGGGGCTGCTCCGGGCCCAGCAGCTGCTCCACAGCTACGGAGTGACCGCCTGGCAGGACGCGATGCTGGGCTATGCCCCCGGCATGCCGGACGCCACCCCCGCCTATGTGGCCGCCCGGCGCGACGGCAAGCTCACCGCGCGGGTGACCGGGGCGCTGTGGTGGGACCGTGCCCGTGGTGCGGAGCAGATCCCCGAACTCATCGCGCGGCGCGCCGAGTTGACCGAGGGCCGGCTGCGGGCGACCAGCGTCAAGATCATGCAGGACGGCATCGCCGAGAACCACACGGCCGCCATGCTCACCCCCTACCTCACCGCCTGCGGCTGTGCCTCCGACAACAGCGGCATCTCGTTCATCGACCCCGAGGCGCTGCAGGCCTATGTCACCCAGCTGGACGCGGAAGGCTTCCAGGTGCACTTCCACGCCCTGGGCGACCGGGCCGTCCGTGAGGCGCTGGACGCCGTCGAGGCGGCCCGGCGGACGAACGGGCTGCGCGACACCCGGCCGCACCTGGCCCACCTCCAGGTCGTGCACCCCGAGGACGTGCCGCGCTTCCGCCGGCTCGGGGCGACCGCGAACATCCAGGCGCTGTGGGCGGCCCACGAGCCGCAGATGGACGAGCTGACCATCCCCTTCCTGGGGCCCCAGCGCACCACCTGGCAGTACCCGTTCGGCGATCTGCTGCGCTCGGGCGCGACCCTGGCGGCGGGCAGCGACTGGCCGGTCAGCTCCCCCGACCCGATCGCCGCGCTGCATGTCGCGGTCAACCGCCGGACGCCGGAGGAACCGTCGGCGCCGGTCTTCCTGCCCGAGCAGCGCATCGACCTGGGGTCGGCGCTCGCCGCGTACACGGCCGGCAGCGCCTACGCCAACCACCTCGACGAGACCGGCACCCTCCAGCCGGGGAAGCTGGCCGACCTCGTCGTGCTGGACCGCGACCCGTTCGACGGCGCCGACGAGGAGATCGCCGCGACCCGGGTCCTCCAGACGTTCGTGGGCGGACAGCGGGTGTACGCGGCCGGGGACGCCTGAGCGGGCGAAGCGGCGGGCCCGGCCGGTCGGGCCGCACCGACGGGCCGGGCCTCCCGTCCGGGAAGCCCGGACGAGCCTCCCCACCGGAGGCTCACCGCGCCCGCGGCCAGGCGGTCCGCGGCGCCCCGCGCAGGTCCTGAGCCGCGCCCGCGCGGCGGGCCGGTCCCCGCACCGTCGCCGGGGCCGGTCCGCCGGGCGCCGCGCGCCTACTCGATGACCAGCTCGACGTCGATGTTGCCGCGGGTGGCCTTGGAATACGGGCAGTACTGGTGGGTCGCCTCGACCAGCTGCCGGCCGGTCTCGCCCGCGAGGGCCTCCGGCAGCTCCACGCGCATGACGACGCCCAGGCCGAAGCCGGTGTCGTCCTTGCCGAGGGAGACCTCGGCGGTGACCGAGACGTCCTTGGTGTCGAGCTTCATCTGCCGGCCGACATTGGCCATCGCGCTGGCGAAGCAGGCCGCGTAGCCGGCGGCGAAGAGCTGCTCCGGGTTGGTGCCTGCGCCGTTGCCGCCGAGCTCGGGCGGCATGGCCAGGGCCAGGTCGATCCGGCCGTCGGAGCTGACGGCCCGGCCCTCACGGCCATTGGCGGTGGCGACAGCGGTGTACAGCGCGTCCATCACGGTTCCCCTTCACTAGCGCGGCGGCCGTCTCCCGGCCGCCCGACGTGCACCACAGTTGCACACATCTAAATTGTGCGCAACTAAGTTGTGCACAACTAAATAGCGCGGCGAGCTAACCTGGGCCCATGACCCCTGCGACCAGGCCCCCGGTACCCGACGCCGAACTGCTCCGCCTCGACCACCAGGTCTGCTTCTCCCTGCACGCCGCCTCGCGCGCCTTCGGCGGCGTCTACCGGGACGCCCTCAAGGCCCTGGGCCTGACCTACCCCCAGTACCTGGTCATGCTGGTCCTGTGGGAACACGGCCCCCAGCCGGTCAAAACCCTCGGCGAACGGCTCCGGCTGGACTCCGGCACCCTCTCCCCGCTCCTCAAACGGCTGGAGTCGGCCGGCCTGGTCCGCCGCGAACGGAGCACCGAGGACGAGCGGTCGGTCACCATCCACCTCACCCCGGACGGCGACGAGCTGCGCGAGCAGGCGTTGCCGGTCCCCCGCAGGATGCTGGCCGCGACCGGTCTCACCCTTGAGGAACTGCGCACGCTCCAGGGCCTGTTGGGCCGAGTGACCCGCGCCCTCGACGAGGCCTGACCCCGGGCGCTCCCCGGGTCCGCCGGCCGCGGCCCCGTACCTCCCGGCGGTCCGCGGCGTTACGTACGTAGGTGCTTTCCGCGGTGTCCGCAAGGCGAGGCGCGGACACGTTCTCCACCCCGGTCGCTCATCACCCCATTGAGCTACCAAGGTTGGGGAGTCATCGGCGCAAAGGCGTATAAAGGGTGGTCAAACCAGCCGGAGCCGCCGGTGATATCCCGCCCACGACGCGGTTGGCAGCATCGCCTACGACAAGCGGAGGAGCGCCACGTGAATGCGGCAGAAGTTGTCAACACCTTGCTGGTCCAACGATTCGGGGTTTCCCCCGCCGACATCACCGACGAGACCGCGCTGCGCAGCCTGCGACTGGACTCCCTGGCGCTGGAGGAGCTCCGCGTCCTGATCGAGGAGCGGCTGGACATCGACCTCGACGAGGTGGCGCTGACCCCGCGGAACACCGTGGGCCAGCTGGTGACGGCCGTCGACGGCTACGTGCCGGCATGACGGCCCGCCAGGAGCCGTTCTCCGCGGCCGTGACAGGACTGGGGCTGGTGACCGCGGCGGGCGTGGGGACGAAGGCCACCTGGCACTCGGTCACCCAGGAGACCGTGCCCGGCGGGGTGAGCCATCAGGAAGAACTCGCCGATCTGCCCTGCGACTTCATGTACACCATCCCGGATCTGGACACGACCGAGCTGCTCGGTGTGGCCACCCAGCGGCTGATGGACCGCTTCTCCCAGCTCGCGGTGATCGCCGCCCGGGAGGCCGTCGCCGACGCCGGACTCGACCCGGAGTGCTGGGACAGCAGCCGGGTCGCGGTGGTCATCGGCTCCGCACACGGCGGGCTGCCGTTCTACGACCAGCAGCATGTCGCGATGGCCCGGCGCGGCGCCCGCCGGGTCTCCCCCAAGCTCGCCCCGCTGACCGTCGTCAACAGCGCCGCCAGCAGCGTCTGCATGGACCTCGGCGCGCAGGGCCCCAGCATGGGTGTGGCGACGGCGTGCTCCTCCGGCACGGTCGCCGTGGGCACCGCGCACCAGCTGCTGCGCGCCGGGGTCTGCGACATCGCCGTCGCCGGCGGGGCGGAGTCGGTGCTCTCCCGGCTGCTGATCGCCAGCGCCTGCCAGATGAAGGCGGTCTCCACCCGCCGGGACGACCCCAGCGCGGCCTGCCGCCCCTTCGACGCGGGCCGGGACGGCTTCGTGGTCGGCGAGGGCGCCGGACTGCTCGTACTGGAGCGGCCCGAGCACGCGCGCGCCCGCCGGGCCCCCGTCCGTGCCCACATCCGCGGCTACGGCGCGTCCAGCGACGCCTACGCGGCGGTCGCCCCGGACCCCGAGGGCAACGGCATCGAGCGGGCGCTGCGCAGTGCGCTGGCGGACGCGCAGCTGCAGGGCCGGGACATCGGACATGTCAATGCGCACGGCACCTCGACGGTGGTGAACGACCGCGTGGAGGCCACCGTGCTGCGGCGGGTCCTCGGCGACCAGCCGCTGGTCACCTCGACGAAGGCGATGACCGGGCACGCGCTGGGTGCCGCCGGCGGGATCGAGACCGCGCTCACCGTGCTCGCCCTGGAACAGCAGCTGGTGCCGCCGACCGCCAACCTCGAGGTACCCGATCCGCGCATCCCGATCGACATCGTGCGCGGCGAGGCCCGGCAGGCGGCGTTCGACTGCGCGGTCAAGACGTCGCTCGGCTTCGGCGGGCACAACGCCGCACTCGTACTGACCCGCTAGACCGCCACCGCGCGCCGGTCCGGCGCGCCCTCTCCCGCCGGTGCCCCGAGAAGGAATCTGCCATGTCCGAGGAAACGATCCGTTCTTTGTCGGTGCACGGGGTGTCCTACTCGTACCGGCGGCTGCGGCAGCCGGGGCGGATCACCGAGCCCGTACTGGTGCTGGGCGGCGCGCTGCAGGGGATGTACGGCTGGCCGCAGATGGAGGACCATGTCGGGCCGGTGGCCGACGTGGTCACCGCGGACCTCCCGGGCATGGGCAGCGCCGACCCGCTCCCGCCGGGACCGAGCATCGATCTCGCGTGCGCGGCGATCGAGCACATCATCGACGATCTGGACGTCCCGCGGATCAACCTCTTCGGGTTCTCGTACGGGGCGGGTCTGGCCTACGGGTGCGCCCGGCGGTTCCCCGGGCGGATCGCGCGGCTCGCCCTCGGCGGGGTGCCGGCGCACATCAGCGACGCCCAGGTCGAGCTGTGGCGGCGGGCTTCCGAGCATCTCGCCCAGGGTGACATCGAGGCCTTCGCCACCCTGGTCGCCCAGGGCCTGATGTGCCTCGATGACCGGCGGCACGTCGCCCGCCGGAAGCTGGCCTACCGCTATGTCCGGCGCTCGATGCTGCATGCGGCCCGGAACTCCGCGCACGCGGTCGACTCGCTGCAACGGGGGCTCTCGGACCGGCCGGACTTCTCCGGCGGCCTGACCGACGTCCCCACCCTCGTCTTCAGCGGTGAACACGACACGGTGACCTCCCCGGCCCGGCAGCGGGACTTCGCGGCCACCATCCCGGGCAGCCGCTTTCTGACGATTCCCGACGCCGACCACTGGGTGGTGCTCGAACGCCCGCAGGAGGTCGCGGACTTGGCGGCCCGGTTCTTCACCGACGGCCCGCTCAGCTCGGCGCCCTGCCTGGCGCCGGTGGTGCGCGAGGAGCCGTCGCCGGCCGATCCCGCGTGTGTGTGAGCCCCGGCCGGGGCAACATTCTCTTGAAGCTATATAACCGTAGTGGCATGCTGGAGCCATGCCCCTACCGTTCGACGTACTCGCGGAGCCGAGCCGGCGCAAGATCCTCGACCTGCTGCTGGAGCGTCCGCGGCTGGTCGGCGAGCTGACCCAGCAGCTCGGGCTGAGCCAGCCCGGCACCTCCAAGCACCTCCGGGTGCTGCGCGAGGCCGGGCTCGTCCGGGTCCGGCAGGACGCCCAGCGCCGCTGGTACGAGCTCCGGCCCGAGCCCCTGGCGGAGCTGGACGCCTGGCTCGCGCACTACCGGCATCTGTGGACCGGGAGCCTCGACGCCCTGGAACGGCATCTCGACGCCATGGAGGACGACCCCCGATGAACCCGCACTCCGACACCCTCACCACCGCCGACGGCCGTACCGCACTGCGCATGGAGCGCAGACTCGCCCATCCGCCCGCGAAGGTCTGGTCGGCGGTCACCGACCCGGCGCACCTGCGGCAGTGGTTCCCCTCCGAGGTCACCGTGGATCTCCGGCCCGGCGGCGCGATGACCTTCGCCATGCCCGGTGTGAGCGGCATCGCCATGACCGGTACGGTCACCGACGCCGAGGAGCCCCGGCTCTTCGCCTTCACCTGGGGCGAGGACCATCTGCGCTGGGAGATCACCCCGGACGGCGAGGGCTCGCTGCTGGTCCTGGTGCACACCTTCGGCGACCGGTTCGGCGGCGCCAGCTTCGCCTCCGGCTGGCATCTGTGCCTCACCGCGCTGTCGCAGCTGCTCGACGGCGCGCCGCCCGGGGGCGAGCGCGACGCGGGCGAGCTGCATGAGGCGTACCTGGAGCAGTTCGATCTCGGGCGCGGGGTGGTCGAGGACACCGCGGACGGGCCGCGGGTCCGTTTCGAGCGTCAGCTCGTACGGCCGGCCGAGGCCGTCTGGGCCGTGCTGACCTCGGGTGACGAGCCGGTCGCTGGGGCGCCCGCACCGGCCGGTTTCACCAGCCGGCAGGCACCGGCCGGGCCCGTCACCGAGGTCGCGGCCCCGACGGTGCTCGCCTACCGCTGGCATCCGGAGGGCACGGTCCGCTGGGAGCTGGGCCAGGGCACCGGCCACGGTCCCCGTCTCGTCCTCACCCAGACCGGCCCGGAGGGCTTCGCCGCCGACGCGGCGCGGGACGCGTGGCATGCACGTATCGAGCAGCTCGCAGCGCGGCTGATGGCGGACTGAATTACCGCCGCCTCCACCACCCTCCCCCTTTACCGCCGCATACTCGCGCCCCCTGTGGAAGTTCACCGGGGGCGCTCGTCATGGGCGCCGTCCGGGCTTGCCGACCCTCCGGCCGCCGTCGCGGAATTACCGGTTCATCGTGTGAGCCAGGTAACTCCGCGGCGCCGGGAAGTGGAATGCGGCGTCCGTGCCGCGTGATGCCCGGCACGCGACGTACGTCACGTACGAGCATTCCTAGTCGGCGCTCTTCCGGGCGCATACCGAGATGAACGACATTTACATCGGACATCTCGCCGCATCTCACGAAGATAGGTAGTACAAGGCATCTTTGCCACCATCCTGGGCCCGCGCTAACCATGTTCCGGGTAGCACCGAGAACGACACCGCGATCTCAGCCAGAGCGGCGAAACGCGGCAATGACCCTCGGTCCTCACGCGCCAACCGAAGGCCGTTTCCCCCGCCATCAAGCCCTGGAAGAGGTCACCTCCGCATGCCCAACTTCACCCTGCCCCGCACCGTCCGTATGACCCGCACCCACAAGGTCTCCGCCGCCCTGGTGGCCACCGCCGGCTGTGCCGCCGCGCTGGCCTTCACCGCGGCGCCGGGCGACGCCGGGACCACCGACGCCCACGGTGCCGCCGCGGTCAAGCCGGTCAGCGCCAACGGCATGCCGCTCACGGCGAAGGACCGGACCGACGACGGCAAGGAGGCCCGCGCGGTCGCCTCGTCCGTCGCCTCCGGCCTCAAGGTGGCCCCGGCCGAGAAGCAGGACCGCCCCGCCGAGCAGACCGCCAACCGCTCCATCGAGCGCAAGGCCCTGGTCGCGCCGAAGGCCGCCCCGAAGGCCCCCAAGGCGCACAAGGCCGCCCCCAAGCGCTACGCGAACAACCTGGACGGCTGGATTCGTGAGTCGCTCGACATCATGAAGGCCAAGGGCATACCGGGCTCCTACGAGGGCCTGCACCGCAACATCATGCGGGAGTCCGCCGGTGACCCCAACGCCGTCAACGACTGGGACATCAACGCGATCAACGGGGTGCCCTCCAAGGGCCTGCTCCAGGTGATCCAGCCCACGTTCGACGCGTACCACGTCGCCGGCACGCCCAACAAGCTCACCGACCCGATCGCCAACATCACGGCCGCCGCCAACTACGCGGCCGACCGCTACGGCTCGATCGACAACGTCGACTCGGCCTACTGAGCCGACGGGACACGACCGTCATGACGGTCGCCACAGACTGATACGGGTGCCGCACCACGGCCCCGAACACAGCAACGGCAGTGGCCCTGCCCGCGATCCGCGGGGCGGGGCCCCACGCGGGTGATGTGGGCGCCGCCCCCCGGGGCAAACCCCCCCAAAGGGAGAGG
>NZ_JBSFJF010000072.1:0-33689 GCF_053597915.1 Streptomyces sp. NPDC001219
GAGCCGCCAGACGGTGGGGGTGAGGGCGGTGCCGGGCCGGCGGTGGAGGGTGACGCGCAGCTCGTACGAGGTCAGGCGGAGGCCGCTCGCGGGGGCGCCCGGCTGCGGCACGAGGCGACGGTGGCCGGGGCGGTCGCCGCCGGTGCCCGCCAGCTGCTGGCGCACATCGAGGTGTCGGCCGTACGGGCCGAGGAGGAGCGGAGCGCCGCGGACCGGGCCAAGGCCGAGCGGGAACAGGCGCTGGTGGCCGAGCGCAACCAGGGCCGGGAGCTGAAGTCCGAGCTGGACAAGCTGACGGACTCGATGCACCGCGGCGAGGTGCTGGGCGCGGAGAAGCGGCTGCGGATCGAGCAGCTGGAGACCCGGGCGCTGGAGGAGCTGGGGGTGGAGCCGGCCGGGCTGATGGCCGAGTACGGCCCCGAGCAGCTCGTACCGCCGTCGCCGCCCGCCGAGGGCGAGGTGCTCCCGGACGATCCGGAGCATCCGCGCAACCAGCCGGTGCCCTACGTACGGGGCGAGCAGGAGAAGCGGCTCAAGGCCGCCGAGCGGGCGTACCAGCAGCTCGGGAAGGTGAACCCGCTGGCGCTGGAGGAGTTCGCGGCGCTGGAGGAGCGCCACAAGTTCCTCAGCGAACAGCTTGAAGACTTGAAGAAGACCCGGGCCGACCTGATGCAGGTGGTCAAGGAGGTCGACGAGCGGGTGGAGCAGGTCTTCACCGAGGCGTTCCACGACACCGCGCGGGAGTTCGAGGGCGTCTTCGCCCGGCTCTTCCCGGGCGGCGAGGGGCGGCTGGTGCTCACCGATCCGCACGACATGCTGTCGACCGGGGTGGACGTGGAGGCGCGTCCGCCGGGGAAGAAGGTCAAGCGGCTGTCGCTGCTGTCGGGCGGGGAGCGGTCGCTGACCGCGGTGGCCATGCTGGTGTCGATCTTCAAGGCGCGGCCCAGCCCGTTCTATGTGATGGACGAGGTGGAGGCCGCGCTGGACGACACCAATCTGCAGCGGCTGATCCGGATCATGGAGGAACTCCAGGAGAGTTCCCAGCTGATTGTGATCACGCATCAGAAGCGGACGATGGAGGTCGCGGACGCGCTCTAC
This sequence comes from Streptomyces sp. NPDC001219, assembly GCF_053597915.1. Taxonomy (NCBI): domain Bacteria; kingdom Bacillati; phylum Actinomycetota; class Actinomycetes; order Kitasatosporales; family Streptomycetaceae; genus Streptomyces; species Streptomyces sp. NPDC001219. The sequence continues at coordinate 1,099 of NZ_JBSFJF010000072.1, forward strand.
GGGGTATCGATGCAAGGGGACGGCGTCTCGAAGGTCATCAGCCAGCGGCTGCACTGAGCGCGCCCGCGCGGGCGGCTCGTACGGGGGCCGCGGGCCGGTGCCGAGGGGTGCGGCAAGGGGTGTGACGGCGGCACTCGGCCCCCTTGATGATCGCCCGGAGTATCCGACACCCCATCAGTTCAGAACTTGAACGAATGGCCCCGAAGGTGTCCGAGAAACAAATTCATCACGCCCTATTGACTTCGAAACTTGAAGGCATAGTCTCTGCAACGTTGCTTTTACCTTCAAGTGGTGGGTACCCCCAACCTATGCACCACTAGAAGGGCCAGCCCCCTACGCCCGGCAGCGCAGCCGGGCCACTGGAGTTCACGTTGACCAGCACCGCGCAGCCGACGGTCCCGGAAGGCCGCAAGGCCCATCCCGACCATCTCGGCCATGTCATCTTCATCACCGCGGCTGCCGCGATGGGCGGCTTTCTCTTCGGCTATGACAGTTCCGTCATCAATGGTGCCGTCGAAGCGATCCGCAGCCGCTATGACGTCGGGTCCGCCGTTCTGGCCCAGGTGATCGCGATCGCCCTGATCGGCTGCGCCGTCGGTGCCGCCACCGCGGGCCGGATCGCGGACCGTATCGGCCGTATCCGGGTGATGCAGATCGCCTCGGTGCTGTTCACCATCAGCGCCGTCGGCTCGGCTCTGCCCTTCTCCCTCTGGGACCTCGCCTTCTGGCGGATCATCGGCGGTTTCGCCATCGGTATGGCCTCGGTCATCGGCCCGGCCTACATCGCCGAGGTCTCGCCGTCCGCCTACCGTGGCCGGCTCGGCTCGTTCCAGCAGGCCGCGATCGTCATCGGTATCGCCGTCTCCCAGCTCGTCAACTGGGGCATCCTCAACCTCGCCGACGGCAACCAGCGCGGCACCGTCGCCGGCCTGGAGGCCTGGCAGTGGATGCTCGGCGTGATGGTCGTCCCGGCCGTCCTCTACGGTCTGCTCTCCTTCGCGATCCCCGAGTCGCCGCGCTACCTGATCTCCGCCGGCAAGATCTCCCGTGCCAAGGAGGTGCTGTCCGAGGTCGAGGGCAAGTCCGTGAACCTCGACACCCGGGTCGCCGAGATCCAGGACGCGATGCGCCGCGAGCACAAGTCCTCCTTCAAGGACCTGCTCGGCAGGAGGATGGGCTTCCTGCCGATCGTCTGGGTCGGTATCGGCCTGTCGGTCTTCCAGCAGCTGGTCGGCATCAACGTGGCGTTCTACTACTCCTCGGCGCTGTGGCAGTCCGTCGGCATCGACCCGAGCGCCTCGTTCTTCTACAGCTTCACGACGTCGATCATCAACATCATCGGCACCGTGATCGCGATGGTCTTCGTGGACAGGATCGGCCGCCGCCCGCTGGCGCTGATCGGCTCGGCCGGTATGGCCGTCTCGCTCGCCCTGGAGGCCTGGGCCTTCTCGGCCAAGACCGCGGCCGGCACCCTGCCGCACGTCGAAGGCACCGTGGCGCTGATCGCCGCCCACGTCTTCGTGCTCTTCTTCGCCCTCTCCTGGGGCGTCGTGGTCTGGGTCTTCCTCGGCGAGATGTTCCCGAACAAGATCCGCGCCGCCGCGCTGGGCGTCGCCGCCTCCGCGCAGTGGATCGCCAACTGGGCCATCACGGCCAGCTTCCCGAGCCTGTCCGACTGGAACCTCTCGGGTACGTACGTCATCTACGCGGTCTTCGCCCTGCTCTCGATCCCCTTCGTGCTCAAGTTCGTGAAGGAGACCAAGGGCAAGGCGTTGGAGGAGATGGGCTAACCCCCCGCCAGTCCGTCTCCTCAGCACTGGGTACTGCCCCGGGTCAACAGGGACCCCGGGCAGTACCCCTTTTTGTGGCCGGAGTCGGGCCGGAGTCGGGCCGGAGTCGGGGCCGGGCGGGGCCGGGTTTCAGGGGCGGCCGGCGGGCTCTCCCGTGCGGCGGACGCGGAACGCCCGCCGGTACGCCGCGGGCGTGGTGTGCAGGGCCTGCTGGAAGCGCCGGCGGAGGTTGGTCGCCGAGGACAGTCCGACGCGCAGCGCGATCGCCTCGACGGGCAGATCGGTCTCCTCCAGCAGGGTCCGGGCGGCGGTGACACGGCGGCGCAGCAGCCACTGGCCGGGGCTGGTGCCGAGCTGGTCGGCGAACCGGCGGGCCAGGGTGCGCGAGGAGATCCGCAGCCGTGCGGCCATGTCCTCGACGGAGACCGGCTCGGACAGCCGGCCGCCCACCCACTCCAGCAGCGGGGCCAGTGAGTGCTCCATGGCCGACGCGGGGGCGAGCCGGTGCGCCGGGGGCGGGGCCGCGTACTGGGTCTGGCCCCCTTCGCGGTGCGGCGGCATGACCATGTGGCGGGCGATCCGGGCGGCGTGCGCCGCACCGTGGTCGCTGCGCACGAGATGCAGACAGAGGTCCACCCCCGCGGCCGCTCCGGCGCTGGTCGCGAGGTCACCGTGGTCGATGTACAGCACGTCCGGGTCCACCTCGACACGGGGGAAACGGGCCGTCAGGGCGCCGGCCAGACTCCAGTGGGTGGTGGCCCGGCGGCCGTCCAGCAGCCCCGTCTGGGCCAGGGCGAACGCCCCGGAACAGATGCTGACCAGCCGGGCGCCCCGCGCATGCGCCCGCCGCAGTGCCCGGCGGACGGCGGGCGGCAGCGGCTCCTCGGCCGGCGTCCAGCCCGGGACGACGACGGTGTCCGCATCCGCCAGCGCCGCCAGGCCGTCGGTCACCAGCATGTCGTAGCCCGCCGTCGTCCCCACCGGGCCGGGGCGCGGCGTACACACCCGGAAGTCGTAGCGGGCGGGCAGTCCGGGGCGCCGGGTGCCGAAGACCTCGGCGGCGCAGCTGAGTTCGAAGGTCGACTGGGGCGGGCGCACCAGCGCCACCACGCGGTGCGGAGCGTCGTGCGGCGGTGTCCGCCGCGAGGGTCCGGCCATGGCAGGAAAGTACCCCAGCACGTCATTTCTGACACTGGGGAGACGCCATGCGCCCGGCCAGAGTGGAGTCATGAGCGACAGGGGTACGAGCACGGTCACCACGGAAGCCGCCGTCAACCCGGCGCCCGCCACCACGGGCCGGCCGGAGGAGGGACGTCCGGCGCCGGGCGGGCCGGGCGCCGCCGGTGTGGGCGGTACCGCGGGCTATGTCTCGGCCGCGGTGGCGGACGCCCCGGTCAGGGAGGTGTTCCCCGGAATCCGGGTCAGGCCGTTGTGGACCGGTGCCGACGGGGCGAAGGCCCTGGTGCTGGAGATGGACCCGGGCAGCCACTGGGAGGGCCTCGATGTGCACGCCCCGGGCCCCGAGGAGGTCTTCGTGGTCTCGGGCGTCTTCAACGACGGCGACCGTGACCACCCGGCCGGGACGTTCCTGCACGCGCCGGCCGGTTCCTGGCACGTGCCGCAGTCGGTGACGGGCTGCCGTCTCTTCGTCTTCTACCCGGAAGGCTGACCCCGTCAGTCCCTGAGGCGCGGCAGCACCCGCTCGGCGAAGAGATGGAGGGAGCGCCAGCCCTCGTCGACGGGCATCCCGCCGCACAGCGGATGGAGGATCAGCGAGCCCCGGCCGCCGGGCTCCCGGGCGAGCCGGAGGCAGTCGTCGGGGGTGACGACGCGGTAGATCCCCTCCTCGCGCAGGGCCCCGGCGTCCTGCGCGGACGAGCGGACCGCGGAGCGGACACCGGCGGACTGCCAGGAGGCGTACATCCGGGCCTCGTGCAGCAGATGGGCCCCGTACTCCGCCCAGGTGCGGTCCGGGTCCTCGGAGAGGTGGAGGAGCGCGGTCCGCTCGGGCGGCTGCATCACCCACCCGTCGGTGCCGAACGCGGCGCGCTGCGCGTCGTAGTAGGCCTCCAGCTCGGGGAGGTGGGCACTGGGGAAGAAGGGGAGCCCCAGACGGGCCGCGCGCCGGGCGGCGGCGCGGGAGCTGCCACCGATCAGCAGCAGCGGGTGCGGCCGGGTGTACGGGCGCGGGGTGACCCGGACGGTGCGCCCCTGGTAGGTGAACGGTTCACCGGTCCAGGCGGACAGCAGGGCCTCCAGCACCTCGTCCTGGAGCCGGCCGCGGGCCGCCCAGTCCCTGCCGTGCGCCGCGTACTCCTCGGGCCGGTAGCCGAGACCGGCGACGGTCATCAGCCGGCCGCCGCTGAGCAGGTCGAGCGAGGTGAGGTCCTCGGCCAGCCGCAGCGGATCGTGCAGCGGGGTGATCAGCGCGGAGAGGGTGACGCCGATCCGGCGGGTGGCGCCGAAGACGGCGCCCGCGAAGGTGAGCGGGGAGGGCATCCAGCCGTTGGTGGTGGCGTGGTGCTCCTCGGTCTGGACCATGGTGAAGCCGCGGTCGTCGGCGAACGCCGCCATCTCGACGGCGGCCCGGTAGCGCGCGGACAGCGTGGCGGGCGTGGGGGCGGGATCGACGAGATTGATCCGCAGGACCGATATCCACGACATCGCAACGTCCCCTTCGCCCAGGCGGGTTGGCGAAGGGGACGTTAGCTGACGTTGCGTCAGATCACTAGGGGAGGAACCCGGCGGGCCAGGGAAGCAGGATCAGCCCACCTCGACGGGCTGCCGGGCCTCGGCCGTGGCCGCCTCGTCCGCCGGGAGGGACTCCTTCGGCGACGGCAGTACGGCGAAGACCAGCGCGGCGATCGCGATCGTGGCCGCCCAGCCCAGGCCGTTCTCGCCGATCCAGGTGGTGGCCAACGGGCCGGTGAACCACTGGACCTTGGTGAAGCACAGGCCCGCGACGAGCGCCACGCCCCAGGCGGTCATGGCCTGCCAGCAGAAGCCGCCGGTGTACCAGTAGCGGCTGGTGCGGCCGGTGTTCATCAGGCTCTCGGCGTCATAGCGCACCGCCAGCTTGCGCCGCCGGGCCATGTCGATGCCGTAGACGCCGATCCAGGCCGAGAAGGAGACCGCGAGCAGCGTCAGGAAGGTGATGAACTGGCCGATGAAGTCCTTGGCCACCAGCATCATGAACAGGCCGCCGACCAGGCTGATGACGGCGTTGATGCTGACGGCGAGGGCGCGCGGCAGCTTGACGCCCATGGTCTGGGCGGTGAAGCCGGCGGAGTACATCGACAGGCTGTTGATCAGCACCATGCCCACCAGCGCGGTGACCAGGTACGGCACCGCGAGCCAGGACGGCAGGATGCTGCCGAGGAACGACATCGGGTCGGTGTTCTGGCCGGCCAGCTTCGGGTTGGAGACGGCCATCACGCCGCCCATCAGCACCATCGGCAGCAGCACCAGGGCCGCGCCGGAGACGGTGGTGCCGACGATCTTCCTGCCGGACGCGGAGTGCGGGAGGTAGCGCGCGAAGTCGGGGCCGGTGGGCACCCAGCTGATACCGCCGGCCGCGATGGTGCCGACACCGGCGATCACCATGGCGGTGGTGCCGGCCTTCTTGGCGAAGATGGCGTCCCAGTCCATCGTGGCGACCAGGTAGGCCAGCACCATGATGCTGAACAGGCCGAACAGGTACGTCGAGTACTTGTTGCAGACGTTGAGCGCCTTGCGGCCCAGGCCGCTCACCACGTAGGTGACGGCCACGAAGGCGAGCAGGGTGACGACGACGAGGACGTTGTTGCTCTCGACGCCCAGCAGCAGGTGCAGCACGGTCAGCACCGCGTAGGCACCGGTGACCGCGTTGATCGTTTCCCAGCCGAAGCGGGCGACCCACAGGATCGCGCCGGGGAAGTAGTTGCCGCGGACGCCGAAGGCGGCGCGGGAGAGCATCGCGCCGGGCGCGCCGCCCCACTTGCCCGAGACCGACAGCACCCCGACCATCCCGAAGGCGACGGCCGCGGCGATCGCGGCCACCAGCAGGACCTGCCAGAAGTTCAGTCCGTTGTTGACCACGAGCGAGGCGCCCATGGTGAGCAACAACACGCTGATGTTGGCGGCGACCCAGGTCGGGAAGAGTTCGCGGACGCGGCCCTGGCGTTCGTTGTCGGGGACGGGCTCGATGCCGCGGACCTCGACGGCGCCTTCGGTTGCGGGAGCGGATGCGGACGTGGTGCCCATTGGTGCAGGTATCTCCGTGCGGGGATCTGGACGCACCCCCACGGGGGAGGGGGCGCAGGCAGCGGCTGTGATGCCTGGCCAGAATTGATTGCCAGGACTCTACGCGCGTTGCGCGGCCGTCGACCATCGTACTTTGATCCAACTTCTGCCGATTCGCGCCGTTGGACCCCACGACGAGAACGAGTGTCGCCCAACCTCGTCAAAGGGTCCAGTCGGGCCCTCCGGCCAGGCCGGGGACACCGCCCCGAGCGGGGCGAGGACGCCGCGCGGACCCTAGGCCTGCCCGGGGCCGCCGTCGGCGGGAGCGGCCGCACGCGCGGCCCGGCCGGATGCCCGTGATACCGGGGCGGCGCTTTCCGGACACCGCCCCTCCAGGTTCGGCGCGTGCAGTCCCCACGGCCGGAGCGTGGCTGATACTGGAGGGGTTATGGACATCGTCATCCTTGCTGTAGTCATCGCCGTGGTCGTGCTCGGCGCGATCAGCGGGCTCGTCGTCAGCGGCCGCAAGAAGAAGCGGCTGCCGCCGTCCCCGCCGGCTGCCCCGAAGCCCTCCGTTACCGCGCCCCCCGCCGAACCGCAGGTCGGCGAGGAGGCCGAGACCCCCCGCGACGAAGAGCGTCGCACCATCGAAGAAGTCACGCTGCCCACCGCAGAGGCCCCCGCGGCCGAGGCACCGGCAGCCGAGCCGGAGGCGCCCGCCGCCCCCGCGATCGAGGTCCCCGAGCCCACCGCGGGCCGGCTGGTCCGGCTGCGCGCCCGGCTCTCCCGCTCCCAGAACACCCTGGGCAAGGGCCTGCTGACCCTGCTGTCCCGTGAACACCTCGACGAGGAGACCTGGGAGGAGATCGAGGACACCCTGCTGACCGCCGATGTCGGCGTCGCCCCCACCCAGGAGCTGGTCGAACGGCTGCGGGAGCGGGTCAAGGTGCTCGGCACCCGCACCCCCGAGGGCCTGCGCGCCCTGCTGCGTGAGGAACTGCTCGCCCTCATCGGCACCGACGCCGACCGCACCGTGCACACCGCCAACGGCATCGGCAACGGCGGGGACGAGATCCCCGGCGTGGTGATGGTCGTCGGCGTCAACGGCACCGGCAAGACCACCACCACCGGCAAGCTCGCCCGGGTCCTGGTCGCCGACGGCAAGTCCGTGGTCCTCGGCGCCGCCGACACCTTCCGCGCCGCCGCAGCCGACCAGCTGCAGACCTGGGGCGAGCGGGTCGGAGCCCGTACGGTCCGCGGACCCGAGGGCGGCGACCCCGCCTCCATCGCCTTCGACGCGGTGAAGGAGGGCATCGCCGAGACCGCCGATGTCGTGCTGATCGACACCGCGGGCCGGCTGCACACCAAGACCGGCCTGATGGACGAGCTCGGCAAGGTCAAGCGGGTGGTCGAGAAGCACGGCCCGGTCGGCGAGGTACTGCTCGTCCTGGACGCCACCACCGGCCAGAACGGCCTGGTCCAGGCCCGGGTGTTCGCCGAGGTCGTGGACATCACCGGCGTGGTGCTCACCAAGCTCGACGGCACCGCCAAGGGCGGCATCATCGTCGCCGTCCAGCGCGAACTCGGCGTTCCCGTCAAGCTCGTCGGCCTGGGCGAGGGAGCGGACGACCTGGCTCCCTTCGAGCCGGAGGCCTTCGTCGACGCCCTGATCGACTGACGCCGCCAGGGCACCCTGCCCAGGACCGCACCGGCCCCCGGACCCGCACCCGACGGGTACCGGGGGCCGCGCCATGTCCCGAAGGCCTCGCGCTTTCCTCCGGCCCCACCACAGGCGCCCGGCCGGGGTCTCAGACCGCCGAGCGGTTGCAGGCGTACGCCAGGGTGCCCAGCACCAGCCGCGCCTGCGGCGGCCGCCCGGCCGTGTCCAGGGTGGGCGGGCGCAGCCAGCGCATCGGGCCGTGGCCGCCGAGGTCGGAGGGCGGCGCGGTGAGATGGTCGCCGGGGCCCAGCGAGCGCAGGTCGAGCGAGGCGTCGTCCCAGCCCATCCGGTAGAGCAGGTCGGGGAGCCGCCCGGCCGCGCCGGGGGCGACGAAGAACAGCGCACGGCCGGTCGGCGCCACCGCGACCGGCCCCAGCGGCAGCGCCATCCGCTCCAGCCGCGCCAGCGCGTTACGGCCCGCGGCCTCCGGCACGTCGAGGACATCGAACGACCGGCCCACCGGGAGCAGGATCGCGGCGCCCGGCGTCTCGGCCCAGGCCGCCGCGGCCTTCTCCCAGCCGGCACCGGCCGCCAGCTCCTCACCGAAGGCCAGCGGATGGGCACCGGGGGAGGGGCAGTCGGCGTCACCGCACGAGCAGTCCGTACGGCCGCTGCCCGCGCGGACCGCCCGGGCGCCGGGGGCGACGTCCCAGCCCCACAGCCCGGAGTACTCCGCCACCGCCGAGATCTCGGTCGAGCGGGCGCGGCGCCGGGAGCTGGAGCGCATCTCTCGGATGCCGCCGATCGTGAAGCCCATGCCCCCTCCAACGGGTGGTGCGTGCCAGTGGTTACGAGTCGGCGGGTTGACGGTCCGGCGCCGCTCACGCTCCGGCGGCGGTACGTGGTGCGGTGGTGATCCGGGTGGTGCGGTGCGCCGCGTGAGCCCTGGTGTGCTTCCTTCCGCCCGGCGTTCTTCGGCCTGTGTCAAGTCAATCGCGAGAGCTGGGTGGGGAGTTCATTCGAAGGGGTGGCGAATGGTGGCGTTTCCCCGATCGCCCTCGCGGCGGGCGTGATCGTAGGATTACTTTCGGTGCGCGAACCCCGGAGAGGCACCCTTCGCACGGGTATGCCGGTGGCAACGCACAGGTCGAGCACAGGCCAAAAGGTGTGGCCGGAAACCGTGATCGGGTAGATGTACCCCGGACAGGCGTCGTAACGGACGGTGGCCTGTGGGCGGTTCGCACCAGGCACCAGGCATCAAGCCAGCTATCGGGATGGGGGCTTCCAGTGGGCGGCAACGGCGGCACGGGCGGCACCGACGCCGTCAAGCAACCCAACGCGCAGTTGGGTTCGTGGTTCATGCGCAGCGGCTGGTCCAAGGGCGAACTGGCCCGCCAGGTCAACCGCCGGGCCCGCCAGATGGGCGCCCACCACATCAGCACCGACACCTCGCGGGTGCGCCGCTGGCTCGACGGCGAGCAGCCCCGCGAGCCCATCCCGCGCATCCTGTCCGAGCTGTTCTCCGAACGCTTCGGCTGTGTGGTCGGCATCGAGGAGCTGGGCCTGCGCTCCGCGCACCAGTCCCCGTCCGTCTCCGGTGTGGACCTGCCCTGGGCCGGCGCCCAAACGGTCGGCCTCATCAGCGAGTTCTCGCGCAGTGACCTGATGCTGGCGCGCCGCGGCTTCCTCGGCACCTCCCTCGCGCTCGCCGCCGGACCCAGCCTCATCGAGCCGATGCAGCGCTGGCTGGTCCCGGTGCCCGCGGGCCAGGGCGACGCGGAGGAACCCGACCGCCGCCGCCCCGCGCGGCTGTCCAAGCCGGAGCTGGACCTGCTGGAGTCGACGACCGCGATGTTCCGCCAGTGGGACGCGCAGTGCGGCGGCGGGCTGCGGCGCAAGGCGGTGGTCGGCCAGCTGCACGAGGTCACCGACCTCCTCCAGGAGCCGCAGCCGGCCCCGGTCGCCAAGCGGCTGTTCAAGGTCGCCGCCGAACTCGCCGAACTCGCCGGCTGGATGAGCTACGACATCGGCCTGCAGCCCACCGCGCAGAAGTACTTCGTGCTCGCGCTGCACGCCTCCAAGGAGGCCGGCGACCGCTCCCTGGGCGCGTACATCCTCTCCAGCATGAGCCGGCAGATGATCCACCTCGGCCGCCCCGACGACGCACTGGAGCTGATCCACCTCGCCCAGTACGGCAGCCGGGAGACCGCGACCCCGCGCACCCAGGCCATGTTGTATGCGATGGAGGCCCGCTCCTACGCCGGCATGGGCCAGCCCAGCAAGGTCAAGCGGGCCGTCCGGATGGCCGAGGACACCTTCTCCGACGTCACGCCCGGCGAGCCCGAACCGGACTGGATTCGCTTCTTCTCCGAGGCCGAACTGAACGCCGAGAACGCCCACTCCTACCGCGATCTCGCCTATGTCGCCGGCCGCAGCCCCACCTACGCCTCGCTCGCCGAGCCCGTCATGCGGCGCGCCGTGGAGCTCTTCGGCAAGGACCCCGAGCACCAGCGTTCGTATGCGCTCAACCTGATCGGGATGGCCACCGTGCATCTGCTGCAGAAGGAGCCGGAGGCCTGCGCGGCGATGGCCCAGCAGGCGATCCCGTTCGCCCGGCAGGTCCGCTCCGAGCGGGTCAACACCCGGCTGCGCAAGACCGTGGACAACGCGGCCCGCGAGTTCGGCGGCGTGGCCGAGGTGGTCCGGCTCGGCGACGAGCTCACCCGCCAGCTGCCCGAGAACGCGGAGGCCGTCTGACGGACTCCGCCCCCAGTACACCGGCCGCGGCCACCGCCCCGTACAGCCCGACTCGGCTCCCCCATGCCAGGTCACGCGGGCGGCAGCCGCGGCCGGGCTGCTTTTGCGCCTAAACCGGCGCCGCTCTCGCGGAGGTGGTGGGGCGTCGTGGGGGTTGCTCAATTGGTGGTTTCTGTGGGTTGAACGGGTGATGTGGTGCTGATCTGGCAGTTCACCGGGGTGTAACACGGGGGCCTTCTTCGTCACTGGGGGGAAACACCCGCAAGGTTTGGCCGAAACCGTGCTGCGACAACCTCATCGCGAAGTCGGCCCACCAGAACCACGCCCGCACGGGCCGCATCGACGACGAGGAGACGCCGATGCCCCCAGGCATCCTGACGCTCGCAGCAGACAAGGCGACACTGAGCCCGGCCAACACCGGGTTCATGCTGATCTGCTCCGCATTGGTGATGGTCATGACACCCGGTCTCGCCTTCTTCTACGGCGGCATGGTCCGGGTCAAGAGCGTGCTCAACATGCTGATGATGAGCTTCATCAGCCTGGGCATCGTCACGATCCTGTGGGTCCTGTACGGCTTCGGGCTCGCCTTCGGCACCGACAAGGGCGGCTTCATCGGCTGGGACGGGCACTTCGCCGGGCTCAGCGGCATCGGCCTGACGGAGCTGTGGGGGACCAGCACCATCCCGGTCTATGTGTTCGCGGTCTTCCAGCTGATGTTCGCGGTGATCACGCCCGCGCTGATCAGCGGTGCGCTCGCCGACCGGGTGAAGTTCACCGCCTGGGCGCTGTTCATCGCACTGTGGGTCACCGTCGTCTACTTCCCCGTCGCCCACTGGGTGTGGGGCGAGGGCGGCTGGCTGTTCGAGCTGCGGGTCATCGACTTCGCGGGCGGTACGGCCGTGCACATCAACGCCGGCGCCGCGGCCCTCGCCGCGCTCCTCGTCGTCGGCAAGCGCATCGGCTTCAAGAAGGACCCGATGCGGCCGCACAGCCTCCCCCTGGTGATGCTCGGCGCCGGTCTGCTGTGGTTCGGCTGGTTCGGCTTCAACGCCGGCTCCTGGCTCGGCAACGACGACGGCATCGGCGCGGTCGCCTTCGTCAACACCCAGGTCGCCACCGCCGCCGCGATGCTCGGCTGGCTGGTGTACGAGAAGCTCCGGCACGGCTCGTTCACCACGCTCGGCGCGGCCTCCGGCGCGGTCGCCGGGCTCGTCGCGATCACCCCGGCCTGCGGCGCGGTCAGCCCGCTGGGCGCCATCGCGGTCGGTGCGATCGCCGGTGTGCTGTGCGCCATGGCCGTCAACCTGAAGTACAGGTTCGGCTACGACGACTCCCTCGACGTGATCGGCGTCCACCTCGTCGGCGGTGTCGCCGGCTCGCTGCTGGTCGGGCTGTTCGCCACCGGCGGGGTGCAGAGCAAGGCCAAGGGGCTGTTCTACGGCGGCGGCTTCGACCAGCTCGGCAGGCAGGCCGTCGGTGTGGTCTGTGTGCTGCTGTACTCCCTGGTCGTCTCGTATGTCCTTGCCAAGGCGATCGACCTGGTGATGGGCTTCCGGGTCGACGAGGACGAGGAAGTCGCCGGCATCGACCAGGCCGCGCACGCGGAGACCGCATACGACTTCACCGGCGCGGGCGGCGGCTCGATCGGCCGCAAGGGACCGGGACTCGGCGAGGCCCTGACAAAGAAGGTGGACGCGTGAAGCTCATCACGGCAGTAATCAAGCCGCACCGGCTGGACGAGGTGAAGGACGCCCTGCAGGCCTTCGGGGTGCACGGCCTGACGATCACCGAGGCCAGCGGATACGGCAGGCAGCGCGGGCACACGGAGGTGTACCGGGGCGCCGAGTACACCGTCGACCTGGTCCCGAAGATCCGTATCGAGGTGCTGGCCGAGGACGCCGACGCCGAGGAACTGACCGACGTCATCGTCAAGGCGGCCCGCACCGGCAAGATCGGCGACGGGAAGGTCTGGAGCGTCCCCGTCGACGACGCGGTACGGGTGCGGACCGGCGAGCGGGGGCCGGACGCCCTGTGAGGTGCCACGGCCGGGCTCCGGCCCCGGGGCGGCCGTCCGCCGCCGGGAGCCGGAGCCGGGCCTCCCGGGCGGCGAATGGCCGCCCGCCCCGCGGCGGCACAGACTGAGGTGCGGGAGCCGCACCAGGCGACGGCGGGGGACGACCACGACCAAGGAGCGCGCGAGGTGACCGACAGCGTCGAGGAAACGGCAGGACCCGCCGGAGCGCGGCCCCCGGGGCACGAGCCCGCGCCCGCCCCGGAAGGGGGCTACCCCGCGGCCCGGCTGCGGCTCCTCCAGGACGGGAACGCCGCCGGACCCGACCGCCGCGCCGCCCTCGCCCGGCTCACCGACGACTGGCTCGCCGCCCTGCTGGCCCGGCACGCCACCGCCACCGGCCTGACCGGCACCGCCCTGGTCGCCGTCGGCGGCTACGGCCGCGGCGAACTCTCCCCGCGCAGCGACCTCGACCTGCTCCTGCTGCACGACGGCCGCGCCGACGCCGGCGCCCTCGCCACCCTCGCCGACCACCTCTGGTACCCCGTCTGGGACCTCGGCCTCGACCTCGACCACTCCGTACGCACCCCCGCCCAGGCCCGCAAGGCGGCCCGCGAGGACCTGAAGGTGCAGCTGGGCCTGCTCGACGCCCGCCACCTGGCCGGCGACCCCGACCTGACCGCCGCCGTACGCACCACCGCCTACGCCGACTGGCGCGCCGGCGCCCCCAAGCGGCTCCCGGAACTCCACGACCTGTGCCAGGAGCGCGCCGAGCGGCAGGGCGAACTCCAGTACCTCCTGGAACCCGACCTCAAGGAGGCCAGGGGCGGGCTGCGGGACGCCACCGCCCTCCGGGCCGTCGCCGCCTCCTGGCTCGCCGACGCCCCGCGCGGCGGCCTGGAAGCCGCCCGCACCCGTCTGCTCGACGCCCGCGACGCGCTCCACCTCACGACCGGCCGCGCCACCGACCGCCTCTCCCTCCAGGAACAGGACCAGGTCGCCGGCACCCTCGGCATGCTCGACGCGGACGCCTTGCTCCGGCAGACCTACGAATCCGCCCGCACCATCTCCTACGCGGCCGATGTCACCTGGCGCGAGGTCGGCCGGGTGCTGCGCGCCCGCTCCGTCAAACCGATGCTGCGCGGGCTGCTGCACGGCCGTACCGCGGGCAAGGGCGAACGCTCCCCGCTCGCCGAGGGCGTCGTCGAACTCGACGGCGAGGCGGTGCTGGCCCGCACCGCACGGCCCGAGCGGGACCCGGTACTGGCGCTGCGCGCCGCGGCGGCCGCCGCCCAGGCCGGGCTGCCGCTGGCCACCCACGCGATCCGCCGCTGCGCCACCGCCGGCCGGCCGCTGCCCGTGCCCTGGCCCGCCGAGGCCCGCGAACAGCTGGTGACGCTCCTGGGCGCGGGTACACACACCGTGCCCGTATGGGAGGCCCTGGAAGCCGAGGGCCTCATCACCCGGCTGCTGCCCGACTGGGAGCGCGTCCGCTGCCGCCCCCAGCGCAACCCCGTCCACACCTGGACCGTCGACCGCCACCTCGTCGAGACCGCGGTACGGGCCTCCGCCCTGACCCGCCGGGTGCACCGCCCCGACCTGCTGCTGATCGCCGCCCTGCTGCACGACATCGGCAAGGGCTGGCCCGGCGACCACTCGGTGGCCGGCGAGACCATCGCCCGCGACGTGGCGGCCCGGCTCGGCTTCGACGCCCGGGACACCACCGTGATCGCCACCCTCGTACGGCATCACCTGCTGCTCATCGAGACCGCCACCCGGCGCGATCTGGACGACCCGGCGACCGTCGGCGCGGTCGCCGAGGCCGTCGGCAGCACCCGCACCCTGGAGCTGCTGCACGCCCTGACCGAGGCCGACGCGCTGGCCACCGGGCCCGCCGGCTGGAGCGCCTGGCGCGGCGGACTCGTCGCCGACCTCGTCAAACGGGTCGCCGCGCGGCTCGCGGGGGAGCCCGACACGGAGCCGCTCGGCACCGGCGAGCCGACCGCGGAGCAGGAGCGGCTGGCGCTCGAGGCCCGCCGCACCGGCGGCCCGGTCCTGGCCCTGCACGCGCGCGCCGAGCCCCCCACCGAGGCCGACACCGGACCGGAGACACTGGCGCCCGCCCAGGAGCCGGTCGGTGTGGAACTTCTCATCGCCGTCCCCGACCAGCCCGGCGTCCTGCCCGCGGCGGCCGGGGTGCTGGCCCTGCACCGGCTCACCGTCCGCGCCGCCGACCTGCGCCTCCTCGACCCCGCCGACGAGGGCCCGGTCCTGGTACTCAGCTGGCGGGTCGCCGCCGAATACGGCTCGCTGCCCCGGGCCGACCGGCTGCGCGCCGACCTGCTCCGCACCCTGGACGGCACCCTCGACATCCCCGCCCGCCTCGCCGAGCGCGAGCGCGCCTACGCCCGCCGCTCCCGGGCCGTGCTCGCCCCGCCGCCCCGGGTCTCCGTCGCCACCGGCAGCTCCGACACCGCGACCGTCATCGAGGTCCGGGCCCAGGACGCCCACGGCCTGCTGCACCGCATCGGCCGTGCCCTGGAGGCGGCCGGCGTCGCCGTCCGCAGTGCCCACATCAGCACCCTGGGTGCCAACGCGGTGGACGCCTTCTATGTGACGGGGGAGGACGGGGCACCCCTCACGGACGCCGCGGCCCATGACGTGGCGGCGGCGGTGGAGCGCGCCCTGCAGCAGCGGCGGGAATAACAGGGCAGGAACGGTTTGCTTGCGGAGGCCGATACCCTAGAAGCCGACCGCACCCCGCCCCCGACCCCGAGGATCGACGACCGCCGTGTTCGATACGCTTTCCGACCGCTTGGCGAGTACTTTCAAAAACCTCCGGGGCAAGGGCCGCCTGAGCGAGGCGGACATCGACGCCACGGCGCGCGAGATCCGCATCGCGCTGCTCGAAGCCGACGTGGCCCTCCCCGTCGTCCGTGCCTTCATCAAGCAGGTCAAGGAGCGCGCCTCCGGCGCCGAGGTCTCCCAGGCGCTGAACCCCGCCCAGCAGGTCATCAAGATCGTCAACGAGGAGCTCATCGGCATCCTCGGCGGCGAGACCCGCCGGCTGCGGTTCGCCAAGACCGCCCCCACCGTGATCATGCTGGCCGGTCTCCAGGGCGCCGGTAAGACCACCCTCGCCGGAAAGCTCGGCCGCTGGCTCAAGGGCCAGGGCCACGCCCCGCTGCTGGTCGCCTGTGACCTCCAGCGCCCCAACGCCGTCAACCAGCTCCAGGTCGTCTCGGAGCGCGCGGAGGTCGCCTTCTACGGCCCCCAGCCGGGCAACGGCGTCGGCGACCCGGTCCAGGTGGCCAAGGACTCGATCGAGTACGCGCGCACCAAGCAGCACGACGTCGTCATCGTCGACACCGCCGGCCGCCTGGGCATCGACCAGGAGCTGATGGAGCAGGCCGCTGACATCCGCGACGCGGTCAGCCCCGACGAGGTCCTCTTCGTCGTCGACGCGATGATCGGTCAGGACGCGGTCAACACCGCCGAGGCCTTCCGCGACGGCGTCGGCTTCGACGGCGTGGTGCTCTCCAAGCTCGACGGTGACGCCCGCGGTGGTGCCGCGCTGTCCATCGCGCACGTCACCGGCAAGCAGATCATGTTCGCCTCCAACGGCGAGAAGCTGGACGACTTCGACGCGTTCCACCCGGACCGCATGGCGTCCCGCATCCTCGGCATGGGCGACATGCTCAGCCTGATCGAGAAGGCCGAGCAGACCTTCAGCCAGGCCGAGGCCGAGAAGATGGCGGCCAAGCTGGCGAAGGGCCCCAAGGAGTTCACCCTCGACGACTTCCTGGCCCAGATGGAGCAGGTTCGCAAGATGGGCTCCATCTCCAAGCTGCTCGGCATGCTGCCCGGCATGGGCCAGATGAAGGACCAGATCAATAACCTCGACGAGCGCGAGGTCGACCGCACCGCCGCCATCATCAAGTCCATGACCCCGGCCGAGCGCCAGGAGCCGACGATCATCAACGGCTCGCGGCGGGCCCGTATCGCCCGGGGCTCCGGTGTCGACGTCAGCGCGGTCAAGGGCCTCGTGGAGCGGTTCTTCGAAGCCCGCAAGATGATGTCGAAGATGGCCCAGGGCGGCGGCATGCCCGGGATGCCCGGCATGCCGGGGATGCCTGGCATGGGCGGTGGCGCGCGCAAGAAGAAGCAGGTCAAGCAGGCCAAGGGCAAGCGCAAGAGCGGCAACCCGATGAAGCGGAAGGCCGAGGAGGAGGCCGCGGCCGCCCGCCGCGAGGCCGCCCAGTCCGGCAACCCGCTGGGCCTGCCGCAGGGCGGCCAGGACCCGCAGAACTTCGAACTCCCCGAGGAGTTCAAGAAGTTCATGGGCTGACCCCCGCCGCGGTCCCCAACTCCGCTTCGCGAGCCCCTGGCCCCATGGTGGGGCCGGGGGCTCGCGTGGTTACTTCGTGCGGTTGCTTCGCGTGGTTGCATCGCGCGGTTACGGGGTTGGGGCGGGCCGCGGACCGGGCGTCCGCGCTCGCACGGCGTCGCGGCTCTTACCGAAACCGAGCCTCTACACCCGCCCACCCCCCGAAGGGGGGTGGGCGGCGGGGAAAAAACAGGACCGCCGCGCCGCGAGCACACCCGGCCGCCGGACACCGCCGACCCGGCCCCGTCCTCAGGGCCTGCCGCCGGCCCGGCGCCGCTCCCGCCTCCCGAGCCCGCCGCCCGCCCCGCCCGCGCTACCTCGTCCGCGCGATCAGATAGCGGAACACGTTCGGCATCCACACCGTCCCGTCCGCCCGCTGAT
The DNA here is from genome assembly GCF_053597915.1 of Streptomyces sp. NPDC001219. Lineage (NCBI taxonomy): Bacteria > Bacillati > Actinomycetota > Actinomycetes > Kitasatosporales > Streptomycetaceae > Streptomyces > Streptomyces sp. NPDC001219. The sequence goes on from NZ_JBSFJF010000072.1 coordinate 18,306, forward strand.
ACGGATGCAGCGCCTCCGCGAGTTCCTTCTCCACCTGCCGCTGCTCGGCCACCGCCAGCGCCGCGTCGAACAGCCCGGTCGACAACAGCCCCCGCACCGCGCTCGCCGCATCCGCGTACCCGAACGGGCAGGCCACCCGCCCCGAACCGTCCGGCCGCAGCCCGGCCCGGTCCGCCAGGTCCTCCAGGTCGTCCCGCCCGCTGGGCCGCCACCCGCCGGAGCCGTCGGCGTACTCGCCCCCGGGGTCGGCCAGCCGCTCGGCCACCCGCAGTACCCCGGCCGTGGCGCACCGCTCCACCGGGCCCCAGCCGCCCAGCACCACGGCGCTGCCACGCTCCGCCAGCCCGGCCGCCGCGGTGAGCGACGCCGTCAGCCCCTCGACCGTGCTCACACAGCCCACCGGGTGGAACGCCGTGACCACATTGAACGCGGCGTCCCCGGGCGCCGCGGCCTCCAGACCGCCGCTCACCACCCGGGTCTGCTCCGGCATACCGTCCGGCGTGAGCCGCTCACGCGCCAGCTCCAGCCGGGACTCGTCCGCATCCACCCCGCTGACCTGCGCACCCCGCGCCGCCGCGAGCAGCAGCGCCAGCCCCGACCCACAGCCGAGCCCCAGCAGACGGGTGCCGGGACCGATCCCCAGACGGTCGTACGCGGCCTCGTACAGCGGCACCAGCATCCGCTCCTGGATCTCGGCCCAGTCGCGGGTGCGCGCCCGCGACCCGGCCGGAGCGGGCGGGTCGTCGCAGCGCGTGAATCCGGAGTGCGGCAACTGGTGCCGCACGAGCGTCGGTGACATCGATAGCGCCCCTATTCGCCGAGAACCCGAAGCTGTTCCGTACCGATCGCCCCCGTGTTCGCGCGTTGTGCGCCCCCGCAATCCAGACAACTGCGCATTCGTCCAGGCGTCCAGGGGGTGCGCCGGGGTTGTCTCCCGCGCGCCCCCGTGTGCGCCGGGCCCGCTCCCTGGAGCGCCGTTCCAGGGTGCCCCGGCCGACGGCGTTCCGCCACGGCAGCGCCCGCCATCCGGGAGCTCCGGCCGCTCCCGTCCGCAGGGCCTACGGTGGGGTTCGAGCCGGGGCGGCGGGGCGCGGGCCCACCCCGTACCATCGCCGCGATGATCGTTGCCCCGGCATACGGCTGGCTACGCCATGCGGCGTACGCGGGGATACGTACCGGCTTGCGGGCCGCTGGGCGCCTTCTGCGCAGATCTGCGCACCCCATCCTCGGCACGACTCATGACCGGAAACTGACTGGTACGTGCAAATTATTTGGGATGCCCCGGAATCGGAACACTCGGCGACCCCGGCTCGTTGTCACGACGTGAGCACGACACCGCCTGTCCTCGCCGCCGAGCTGGCACTCGCCTGGGCCGATATTCAACGGCACCACCCCGAGCTACCGGATCTGGCCGCGCCCGAGTCCCTGATCGGAGAGTCCTCGTCCGCCTGTGGCGCTGAGCTCTCCTTCGAACGGCTGCTCCATGAGGCAGTCCATGGCATCGCCGCCGCCCGCGGCGTCCGCGACACCTCCCGCGCAGGCCGCTACCACAACCGCCGATTCCTGGCGATCGCCGAGGAGTTGGGCCTGGACCATCTCGACGAGCCGCACCCCAGCAGCGGCTTCTCCCTGGTCACGCTCAACCCCGAGGCCAGGAGGCGCTACCGCTCCACCATCGAGCGCCTCACCAGAGCCCTCAAGGCGCACACCGCCGCCACCGCCACCGACACCACCCGCAGCTTCCGGGGCCCGGCCGCCCGGCACGGCTCCTCCGGAGGCGGTGTCCGCGTCAAGGCCGTGTGCGACTGCGGGCGCAATGTCCGCGTGGTGCCGTCCGTGCTCGCCCAGGCGCCGATCGTCTGCGGCGGCTGCGGAAAGCCCTTCCGGATTCCTGAGGTGGCCGCGGTCGGCTGACCCGAGGGCATGTGGCACAATGGCTAGCTGTACTCGACAGTCGCACAGGACCCCTCTCTCCTCCGGCTGACGCGTCCATCGGGCACCCCGAGTACCGCAACCCCACGTGGCATCCCGTTGTGCCCCACCACGTCAAGACCAGGAGACACCACTCCCGTGGCAGTCAAGATCAAGCTGAAGCGTCTGGGCAAGATCCGTTCGCCTCACTACCGCATCGTCATCGCCGACTCCCGTACCCGCCGTGACGGCCGGGCCATCGAGGAGATCGGTCTGTACCACCCGGTGCAGAACCCCTCGCGCATCGAGGTCGACTCCGAGCGTGTCCAGTACTGGCTGGGTGTCGGCGCGCAGCCGACCGAGCCCGTCATGGCCATCCTCAAGGTCACCGGCGACTGGCAGAAGTTCAAGGGCCTGCCCGCCCCGGCGCCGATGAAGGTCGCCGAGCCGAAGGCCGACAAGCGCGCCCTCTTCGAGGCCGCCGCCAAGGCTTCCGGCGACGAGCCCAAGGGTGAGGCCATCACCCAGAAGGCGAAGAAGGCTGACAAGAAGGCGGACGAGGCTGCGGCCGAGTCCACCTCTGAGTCGACCGAGGCCTGAGCATGCTCGAGGAAGCCCTCGAGCACCTCGTCAAGGGCATCGTCGACAACCCCGACGACGTGCAGGTTGCCTCGCGCACCCTGCGCCGCGGGCGCGTTCTCGAGGTCCGGGTTCACCCCGACGACCTCGGCAAGGTGATCGGCCGTAACGGCCGGACCGCCCGCGCCCTGCGGACCGTCGTGGGCGCCATCGGCGGCCGTGGCATCCGCGTCGACCTCGTCGACGTGGACCAGGTCCGCTGACAAGTTGAACACCGGCTCGGGCCGGGGAGGGCTCTCGGGCCGTCCCCGGCCTGAGTTCGTTGAGGGCCGCGGATTCCTCCTCGTCACCCTCATCTGAGAAACCACGACGGCCCACGGCCCCTCCGCGAGAGCGGCGGCGGGCCGGCCGCGACAACGGGAGAGAACAGCGTGCAGTTGGTAGTGGCGCGGATCGGCCGCGCCCACGGCATCAAGGGCGAGGTCACGGTAGAGGTACGCACCGACGAGCCCGAACTGCGGCTCGGCCCGGGCGCCGTCCTCGCCACCGAACCCTCCTCCGTCGGACCGCTGACCATCGCGACCGGCCGGGTGCACAGCGGCCGGCTGCTGCTGCGCTTCGAGGGCGTCGCCGACCGCACGGCCGCCGAGGCGCTGCGCAACACCCTGCTGATCGCGGAGGTCGACCCCGAGGAGGTCCCCGAGGACCCCGAGGAGTTCTACGACCACCAGCTCATCGACCTCGACGTCGTCACCCGCGACGGCACGGCCGTCGGCCGGATCTCCGAGGTCTCCCACCTGCCCTACCAGGACCTGCTGATCGTCCGTCGGCCCGACGACAGCGAGGTCATGATCCCGTTCGTCTCCGAGATCGTCCCGGAGATCGACCTCGAGGAGCAGCGCGCGGTCATCGACCCGCCGCCCGGCCTCCTCGACGACAGCCAGGCCGAGATCGCCAGCAGCCGCGAGGACAGCTGATGCGGCTCGATGTCGTCACGATCTTCCCCGAGTACCTCGAGCCGCTGAACGTCTCCCTCGTCGGCAAGGCCCGCGCCCGCGGACAGCTCGATGTGCGCATCCACGACCTGCGCGAATGGGCCCACGACAAGCACAACACCGTCGACGACACCCCCTACGGCGGCGGGCCCGGCATGGTCATGAAGCCCGACCCATGGGGCGAGGCGCTCGACGAGATCCTCGCGTCCGGTGACGGGGAGCCAGTGATCGTCGTCCCGACCCCCAGCGGCGCCCCGTTCACCCAGCAGCTCGCCGTCGAACTCTCCGCCAAGCCCTGGCTGGTGTTCACCCCGGCCCGCTACGAGGGCATCGACCGCCGGGTCATCGAGGAGTACGGCGACCGTGTCGACGTCCGCGAGGTCTCCATCGGCGACTACGTCCTGGCCGGCGGCGAGGCCCCGGTGCTGGTCATGGTCGAGGCGGTGGCCCGGCTGCTGCCCGGCGTCCTCGGCAACGCCGCCTCCCACCAGGACGACTCGTTCGCCCCCGGGCCGATGGCCGACCTCCTGGAAGGCCCCGTCTACACCAAGCCTCCCGAGTGGCGCGGCCGCGGCATCCCCGAAGTCCTGCTCAGCGGCCACCACGGCAAGATCGCCCGCTGGCGCCGGGACCAGGCCTTCCGCCGCACGGACCGCAACCGCCCCGATCTGATCGAGCGCGCCGACCCCGCCGCGTTCGACAAACACGACCGCGCGATACTCGACGCCCTGGGCTGGTCGGAAGGCGACGACGGCCGATTTGGGCGGACGCGTGAGGCCGTGGAAGAATAGGCCGCTGCTGTGTGCGTCCGGCGCGCGCCCCTGCCACAGGGGGAACGACGCCCGCCCGATGGAACGGCATCCGAAACATCTCTCCGACATTCCGTTGATGACCTGTGGCATCAACGAAGAAAGCAGTAGGTCATGCACCTTCTCGACTCCGTCGACGCCGCGTCGAAGCGCGACGACATCCCGGCCTTCCGCCCGGGTGACACCGTCAACGTCCACGTCCGCGTCATCGAGGGCAACCGCTCCCGTGTGCAGCAGTTCAAGGGCGTTGTCATCCGCCGTCAGGGCGCCGGCGTGCGCGAGACCTTCACGGTCCGCAAGGTCAGCTTCTCCGTCGGCGTCGAGCGCACCTTCCCGGTGCACACCCCGATCGTTGAGAAGATCGAGGTCGTGACCCGCGGTGACGTCCGTCGCGCCAAGCTGTACTTCCTCCGTGAGCTCCGCGGCAAGGCCGCGAAGATCAAGGAGAAGCGCGACAACTGAGCCGGGCCGCCCCGGAGCACGATTTTTTGCGCCGGGGCAACGCAAACCGACGCTCACGTACGGCGTCCGGATCTGGCCGGATAGGCTCAGGGCCCGATGGACACCGACGCACAGCTCACGGAGCGCGACCCCTCTCCCACCCCCGACCAGGGGCCGGAGCAGGGGTCGCGCTCCGCGCGTTTCCGCACCCGTGCAGTGGCTGTTCTGCGCCACCGGCCGGTCACCCTGCTCGCGCTCTGCCTGACCTTTGTGCTGCTGCTCAGCACGTTCGTCGCACAACCCTTTCTGATCCCCAGCTCCTCCATGGAGAACACCCTGCGGATCGGGGACCGGGTGCTGGTCAACAAGCTGGCGTACCGTTTCGGCAGCGAGCCGGCGCGGGGCGATGTGGTGGTGTTCGACGGCACCGGCTCCTTCGTTCACAGGGAACAGGTGGAGAATCCCGTCACGGGACTGCTGCGCGGAGCCGGCGCGGCGCTGGGACTGGCCCGGCCCGACGAGACCGACTACGTCAAGCGCGTGATCGGCACCGGCGGTGACCGTGTGACCTGCTGCGACAAACGGGGGCGGATCAAGGTGAACGGTGAGCCCGTGAGCGAGACGTATCTCCACCCCGGGGACGCGCCGTCCTCGGTGGATTTCGACATCGTGGTGCCACAGGGCCGGCTGTGGGTCATGGGAGACCACCGCGCCAGATCCAGTGATTCCCGTGACCACCTCGGCCAGCCGGGCGGCGGCACCGTCCCGGTCGACAAGGTCATCGGCCGGGCGGACCTGATCAGCTGGCCGGTGAGCCGCTGGCGCACCTTCGACGCCCCGGGGACCTTCGACCGGATACCCGCCGCGGCAGGCCGCCATGGGTAACCGCGGACGTCCCCGCCACGGGCGCCCGGCCAAGCAGGGCCGGGCACGGGGCACCGACAGGCCGGAGCCGGGCGCCACCGAGGCGTACGACACCGACGCGTACGGCGACTCCAGTGGGCGCGGCGACTCGGGTGCGCGCGGCGGCTCGCAGCCGGCGGGCGGGCACGGGGGCCGGCGGTCCGGCCGTGTCGCCGCCGGGGGCCGTGCCGAGCGGCGGCGCCAGGCGAAGCGCATCAAGCGCCGCAGACAGCGCTCCTACCTGAAGGAAATCCCGATCCTCGTCGGCGTGGCGCTGGCCATTGCCCTCGTTCTGAAGACCTTCCTGGTCCAGGCGTTCGTCATCCCGTCCGGCTCCATGGAGCAGACGATCAAGATCGGTGACCGGGTCCTGGTCGACAAGCTGACGCCGTGGTTCGGCTCCAAGCCGGAGCGCGGCGACGTCGTCGTCTTCAAGGACCCCGGAGGCTGGCTCAAGGGCGAGCAGACCAAGCCGCCCTCCGACGGGGGCGCCTTCCAGCCGGTCAAGGACGCCATGACCTTCATCGGGCTGCTGCCGTCGGCCGACGAGCAGGACCTGATCAAGCGGGTCGTGGCGGTCGGCGGCGACACCGTCAAGTGCTGCGACAAGCAGGGCCGGGTCACCGTCAACGGCAAGCCGCTGACCGAACCGTATGTCCACCCGGGCAACCCGCCCTCCACGCTGAAGTTCTCGGTGGCCGTCCCCACCGGAAGGATCTTCGTGATGGGCGACCATCGCTCCGACTCCGCGGATTCGCGCTTCCACCTGGACGAGCCGTACCGTGGCACCGTCTCGGAGGGCAACGTCGTGGGCCGGGCCGTGGTGATCGCCTGGCCGTTCAGCCACTGGCGGCGCCTCGAGGAGCCGGACACCTTCACCACTGTGCGCGACGCGCCGGGCGCCAAGGCGTCCTCGGCAGGTGTGCCGCATAAGCTGTCATCCGAGAGTTTGTCCGTACTCCCGACCCCTGCGGAACTCCCGCTCGTTATGGGAGTGGTGGGCCTGCACCGGTTGACGGGCGGGCGAGTGCGTGGAGTGAGGAGCAGATGTGGGGGACTTGGCGGTCGGCGCGCGGTCCGGAACCGAAGAGCCCGAAGAGCCGGCAGGGCGAGGTGAGACCGCGGGACCGGCGACGGGTTCCGTGTCTGCGTCACCAGCACAGTCAGGGGCACAGGCGCAGCGTTCTGCCCCGGCCGGTGAATCCGGCGCGTCCGATACGTTGGACAGGTCGGCAGGCGAGGAGGTGAGCGGCGGCATGAAGAAGGCCAAGAAGCCGCGCGCCTTCTGGAAGGAGCTGCCGATCCTCATCGGCATCGCTCTGCTGCTGGCGCTGCTGATCAAGACGTTCCTGGTGCAGGCGTTCTCGATCCCGTCCGACTCGATGCAGGACACCCTGCAGCGCGGGGACCGGGTCCTGGTCGACAAGCTGACGCCGTGGTTCGGCTCCAAGCCGCAGCGCGGCGAGGTCGTGGTCTTCCACGACCCGGGCGGCTGGCTGAACGAGACGCCGACCCCCGAGCCCAACCCCGTCCAGAAGGTCCTCAGCTTCATCGGGCTGATGCCGTCGGCGGAGGAGAAGGACCTGATCAAGCGGGTCATCGCGGTCGGTGGCGACACCGTCGAGTGCCACGGCACCGGCCCGGTGAAGGTCAACGGCAAGGCCCTCAAGGAAGACTCGTACATCTTCCCCGGCGTCACCCCCTGCGGTGACCGCGCGTTCGGCCCGATCCACGTCCCCAAGGGCCGGATCTGGGTCATGGGCGACCACCGCGACGACTCCCTCGACTCCCGCTACCACCAGAACCTCAAGGGCAACGGCACGGTCTCGGAGGACGAGGTCGTCGGCCGGGCGTTCACCATCGCCTGGCCGATCAACCGCTGGTCGACCCTGCCGGTACCGGACACCTTCGACCAGCCCGGGCTCAACAAGGCAATCGGTGCGGCTCCGGCCGCTCTGGGCCTGGCCGGTGCGGTGCCGATCGTGCTGTGGCGTCGCCGGAGGCTGACCGGAGAGCGTAACCCCAGGTAAGGTGCCGTCCCGGATCTTCGACGCGGGCCGGGTCCGCGGGGTGGGAGCGCTGGGATGAGCAGCAGTACCGAACTCAGGACCGACGGCCGCGGGCGGACGACGGGCAGCGTGCTGTCCGGTCTGGCCGTGGCCGTCGGCTGTGTGCTGTTCCTGGGCGGCTTCGTGTGGGGGGCCGTGCTCTACCGTCCCTACACGGTGCCGACCGATTCGATGTCGCCGACGATCGCGGCCGGTGCCCGGGTACTGGCCGAGCGGGTGGACGGCTCCGAGATACGCCGCGGCGACATCGTCGTCTTCAAGGACGACGTCTGGGGCGACCTTCCCATGGTCAAGCGCGTCGTCGGCGTCGGCGGCGACAAGGTCTCCTGCTGCACCAAGCAGGGCCGGCTGACCGTCAACGGGACCTCGGTCGAGGAACCGTATCTGCAGGGCAACGGGCCCGCCTCCCCCGTCGGATTCAAGGCCAAGGTCCCCGCCGGCCAGCTCTTCCTGCTCGGCGACCACCGCAACGACTCCCTCGACTCCCGCGTTCACCTCACCGACAGCGACCACGGCTCGGTGCCGCGCAGCGCCGTCAACGCCCGGGTCGACGCGCGCGCCTGGCCGCTCGGCAGCGTCGGTGTGACGCAGCGCCCGGCCGCCTTCGCCGCCCTGCCCGGCGGTGTCTCGCAGCCCGGCCCGGTGCAGCCCATCGCCGCCGCGGTGGTCGCCGGCGCGGTCCTCATCCTCGGTGGTGCGGCCTACGGTCCCCTCGCCCGGCGTGCGGCGCGCAAGCGTGGCTGACGAGCGGGGGAGGGGCGCCGAGGAGCCCATGGGGCGCGGGGCGGCGAACGGCGCCGGGCCCGGCGAGGGCGGCACGGCCGCCGAGGAAACGACCGGGCGCCGGGCCGCTGCGGACGAGCGGGCCCTGGGCGGGGAGCCGGCTGCCGAGGCACCGGAGGCGCCCCTGGTACGCCAGGTCTCCCGCATCGTGCTGCTCGACCCCGACGACCGCATCCTGCTGCTCCACGGCTTCGAACCGGACCGCCCCGCCGACACCTGGTGGTTCACCCCGGGCGGCGGCCTCGAAGGTACGGAGAGCCACGAGGCGGCGGCCCGCCGTGAGCTCGCCGAGGAGACCGGAATCACCGATGCCGTCCTCGGCCCCGTGCTGTGGAAGCGCCGCTGCGCCTTCCCCTTCGACGGGCGGCGCTGGGAGCAGGACGAGTGGTACTACCTGGGAAGAACGGAACGGACTGCCACGCACATGGGCGGGCAGACGGACCTGGAACGACGCAGTGTCTCGGGACTGAGGTGGTGGACTTCGGAGGAACTGTCCGCCTCCCATGAGACGGTGTACCCGACCAGACTCGCCGAGTTGCTGCGCACGCTGCTCGACGATGGGCCCCCCGATGCGCCGGTGCTTCTGGAGACCGAGCAGGCCTGACGCACAATGGGGGGACGCACGGCTGAAGGGGACTGCCATGAGCGCCGAGGACCTCGAGAAGTACGAGACCGAGATGGAGCTGAAGCTCTACCGGGAGTACCGCGACGTCGTCGGGCTGTTCAAATACGTGATCGAGACCGAGCGTCGCTTCTACCTCACCAACGATTACGAGATGCAGGTGCACTCGGTCCAGGGCGAGGTCTTTTTCGAGGTGTCGATGGCTGACGCCTGGGTCTGGGACATGTACCGCCCGGCCCGCTTCGTCAAGCAGGTGAGGGTACTCACGTTCAAGGACGTGAATATCGAGGAGCTCAACAAGAGCGATCTGGATCTTCCCGGGAGCTGAGGCGGCCGGGGACCGAGGCGGCCGGGAGCTACGGAGCGGCCAGCCCGTGACGGTCCGTCGTGCCCCGTGTGGGTGAGCGAGTTATCCACAACCGGGGCGTTGTCCACCAAGATCCAAAAGATCGGTTCGGGGGCGTCACAGTCGGTGCCGGAGGTGGTACCGCATGAACGCCATGCAGGCCGGCCCGCGGGCCGGAAAGAACGCACCGAGCACGGAGGCGCCGCAGAGGACGCGCTCCGCGAGGGACCGGAACGCGGCGCGGGGAGCGAGCGCGGCGAGCAGGGCGAGCGGGCGGGACGCGGCGCGTGGAGCGCGCTCGGCGGATGGTCCGGACGAGGTGCGCACCGGCCCGGAGCCCGGCTCTGGGCCGGTCGGCGCAGGGATGCGCGATACGGGGGTGGGGCAGGCCGCGCGGACCGCGCCTGCCGACTGTGGCAAGGGTGGAGCGCCGCCTCCGAGGGCCCCGGGAGGTAAGCCCCCTGCGGCGGCTAGGGCCGCCGCCGGGCCACCGGGTGCCGACCCGAGCGGCGCCAACGCGAGAGGCGCCGGCCCGGCAGCGCCCGAACCGGCCGACAACCGGCGGCGCGCCCTCGGCCGCTATGGCGAAGACCTGGCCGCCCGGCGGCTCATCGAGGCCGGGATGCGCATCCTGGACCGGAACTGGCGCTGCCGCGACGGAGAGATCGACATCGTCGCCGCCGACGGAGACGCCCTGGTGGTCTGCGAGGTCAAGACCCGTCGCGCCGGCTGGTACGAGCACCCCATGGCTGCCGTACGCCCCGAGAAGACCGCCCGGCTGCGGCTGCTGGCGGAACGCTGGCTGGAGCGACACGGCGGCCCGCCGCCCGGCGGCGTACGGATCGATGTCATCGGCGTCCTGCTGCCGGCCCGCGGCGCCCCCGTCGTCCAGCACGCACGAGGGGTGGCCTGATGGGGTTCGCCCGTACCTGCTCCGTCGCCCTGGTGGGTGTCGAAGGGGTCGTCGTCGAGGTCCAGGCCGACCTGGAACCAGGCGTCGCCGCCTTCACCCTGGTCGGACTCCCCGACAAGAGCCTCATCGAGTCCAGAGAACGCGTACGTGCCGCCGTCGTGAACTCCGGCGCCGAGTGGCCGCAGAAGAAGCTCACCGTCGGCCTCAGCCCGGCCTCCGTCCCCAAAGGGGGCAGCGGCTTCGACCTGGCCGTCGCCTGCGCCGTGCTCGGTGCCGCCGAGCGCCTGGACCCCCGCGAACTCACCGACCTGATGATGATCGGCGAACTGGGCCTCGACGGCCGTGTCCGCCCCGTACGCGGAGTGCTGCCCGCCGTACTCGCCGCAGCGGATGCCGGATACCGGCAGGTCGTCGTCCCGGAACAGACCGTTCCCGAGGCCTCGCTCGTCCCCGGCGTCTCCGTCCTCGGGGTACGCAGCCTGCGCCAGCTCATCGCCGTCCTCGCCGACGAACCGGTGCCCGAGGAGGAAGACCCCCGGGAGGAGGGCCGCCCCGACGCCTCGCTCGCCGGGCTGATCGTGCCCGGAACCGGCGCAGGCGCGGGTCTGCCGCCCGAGGACCACACCCCTGACCTCGCGGACGTCGCCGGCCAGCACGGCGCCCGAAGCGCCCTGGAAGTGGCCGCCGCCGGGCGCCACCACATCTTCTTCAAAGGCCCGCCCGGCGCCGGGAAAACCATGCTCGCCGAACGCCTCCCCGGGCTGCTGCCGCCTCTGTCGCCCAAGGAATCCCTGGAGGTCACCGCCGTCCACTCGGTAGCCGGCACCCTCCCGCCGGGCCAGCCGCTGGTCCACCGGCCGCCCTACTGCGCCCCGCACCACTCCGCGACGATGGCGTCCCTCGTCGGCGGCGGCACCGGACTGCCCCGCCCCGGAGCCGTGTCCCTCGCCCATCACGGCGTGCTGTTCGTGGACGAGGCCGCGGAGTGCAGCCCACGCGTCCTGGACGCACTGCGCCAGCCACTGGAGTCCGGTCATGTCGTCGTCGCCCGTGCCGCGGGCATGATGCGCCTGCCCGCCCGTATCCTCCTCGCCCTCGCCGCCAACCCCTGCCCCTGCGGACGGCACGGCACCACGGGCGGCGGCTGCGAATGCCGCCCGTCGTCCATCCGCCGCTACCGGGCCCGGCTCTCCGGCCCCCTCATGGACCGGGTCGACCTCCGGATCGTCGTGGAACCGGTCGCCCGCGCCGAGCTGATCGCACTCGGCCGCGGCGCGGAAACCACCGCGGCCGTGGCCGAACGCGTACAGGCCGCCCGTGAACGCGCCATGGCACGCTTCGCCGGCACCCCCTGGCACACCAACAGCGAGGTACCCGGGCACGAGCTGCGCACCCGCTGGCAGGTCCACCCCGGTGCACTGGCCCAAGCGGAACGCGATCTCGAATGCGGCCTCCTCACCGCCCGCGGCCTCGACCGCGTGCTCCGCGTCGCCTGGACCGCCGCCGACCTGGCCGGCCGCGACCGCCCCACCAAGGAGGACGTCAACTGGGCGCTGGAACTCCGCACCGGCGTACGTCGCGGCGCCCTCAAGGCGGCCAACGGCGGCGACAAGACCCCCGAGACCGCGACCGCTGGTGCGTCGCGCGAGCGGGGGTGACCATGAACGGGATCGACGCCTGGGGCTTCGCCACCGACGGGCCGGAGCCGGCCGGGCAGCACCGGGACCGCGCCCCCGACCCGACGGCCGGACCAGGCCCTGCCCCGCCCACGGCGACCGGCAGCCGCCCCGTGACCACCGGCCCACGGCCCGCAGCGCGCGAGGCCCCCGAACCCCAGCGCATCGCCCGCGCGGCCCTCACCCGCATCCTCGAACCAGGCGACGAAACCGCCGGCCGCTGGCTGCGCGAGATGGGCCCGGAAGCCCTCTGGCACACCCTGTCCCGCGACGATGCGACCCCGCCCGCAGGCGCGAGGCACGCCAAGATCGCCGGCCTGCGGCTGCGCGCCACCCGCGCACGCCCCACCGCCGACCTCGATGCCGTCACCGCGCTCGGCGGCCGGTTCCTCTGCCCCGGAGACCAGGAATGGCCCGGCCAGCTCGACGACCTCGGCGACGCCCGCCCCATCGGCCTGTGGGTGCGCGGGACGGCCAACCTCAGACTCTGGGCGCTGCGCTCGGTCGCCGTCGTCGGTGCCCGCGCCTGCACCGAATACGGCGCCCACCTCGCCACCACCCTCGGCGCCGGACTCGCCGACCGCGGCTGGACCGTCGTCTCCGGAGCGGCCTACGGCGTCGACGGCGCGGCCCACCGCGGCGCGCTCGCCGGGGACGGCGCGACCGTCGCCGTCATGGCCTCCGGAGTCGACCACCCCTACCCCCGCGGCCACACCGAGCTGATCGGCCGGATCGCCGAACAAGGCCTGGTGGTGGCCGAGTTACCTCCCGGCGACCACCCCACCCGCAGCCGCTTCATCCAGCGCAACCGCGTGATCGCCGCACTCACCAGAGGCACCGTCGTCGTGGAGGCCGAACTCCGCAGCGGCTCACTCGTCACCGCCCGGCGTGCGCAGACCCTCGGACGCTTCACGATGGGCATGCCGGGCCCCGTCACCAGCGCCCTGTCCGCCGGTGTGCACCAACTCCTGCGCGGTGAGGCCGCGGTGGTCACCGACGCCGACGAGGTGATCGAACTCGTCGGCAGCATCGGCGAGCTCGCCCCCGAAAGACAAGGACAGACCCGTATCCGCGACCTTCTCGACCCCGTCGCGACCCTCGTACTGGAGGCGCTGCCCGCGCGCGGCAGCGCGGACACCGGCCGTCTGGCCCAGGAGGCCGGCACGCCCGGCGATGTCACCCGCGCCAAACTCCTCGAGCTGCTGTCCCTCGGATTCGTGCAAAGGTGCGGTGATCGCTGGGAGTTGGCACGACGCGCCGAGAGGACCGGAGGTTCCCGGCGAGGCGGTACTTGACCTGGGGCGAACGGGTGAAAGGGTGAGGGGAATGACCGCAGAATCCAGGTTTGCCGTGCTTCGTGGCACGGGCCCGACTCGTAGGGAGACGGCAATGAGGCGCAGGGGACACACGAAGCCTCGCCCGTCATGTCACCGTGTCCGCCCGCACGGTCCTCCCGCAGCCCGCGCCCGCCACCACGTCCGGACGTCGCCACGGCGTACGAGGTAACCCTGGGGTGCGGGCAGCGGAACGTATCTGCGCACCGCCGAACCTGCCGTCCTCGCGCACTGCGACACTATGGTCACGCTACGCTCACAGGCACTTCAGCCTCATCCATCCACCCACCCGCGTCTCGGCAGAACGGCTCAAGGCGACGAATGCCCCAGCACACCTCCGGGTCTGACCGTGCGGCTGTACCACCGGCCGCACGCGGCAGCGTGCGCCCCGCTCCGCCCACCTCGCTGGACGAGCTGTGGCGCGCCTACAAGGCGTCCGGCGACGGCCGGCTGCGGGAGCAGCTGATCCTGCACTACTCGCCGCTGGTCAAGTACGTCGCGGGCCGCGTCAGCGTCGGCCTGCCCCCCAACGTCGAACAGGCCGACTTCGTCTCCTCCGGGGTCTTCGGACTGATCGACGCCATCGAGAAGTTCGAGCCCGAACGCTCCATCAAGTTCGAGACGTACGCCATCACCCGTATCCGCGGCGCGATGATCGACGAGCTGCGCGCGCTCGACTGGATTCCGCGCTCCGTACGGCAGAAGGCCCGCGCTGTCGAACGCGCCTACGCCACCCTCGAAGCGCAACTGCGCCGTACCCCCTCCGAGGCGGAGGTCGCCGAGGAGATGGGCATCGCGCTGGAGGAACTCCACGGCGTGTTCAGCCAGCTGTCCCTGGCGAACGTCGTGGCGCTGGAGGACCTTCTGCACGTCGGCGGAGAGGGGGGCGAACGGCTGAGCCTCATGGACACCCTCGAGGACACGGCCGCCGAGAACCCCGTGGAGATCGCCGAGGACCGTGAGCTGCGGCGCCTGCTCGCGCGTGCGATCAACACCCTCCCCGAACGCGAGAAGACCGTGGTCACGCTCTACTACTACGAGGGCCTCACGCTCGCCGAGATCGGCAATGTCCTCGGCGTCACGGAAAGCCGGGTCAGCCAGATCCACACCAAATCCGTACTCCAGCTCAGGGCGAAACTCGCCGACGTCGGACGGTGAGTCACGGGCCGCGGGCGCCAGGTCTTCCCATGCCATCTCGCCGGGTGGAGTGCCACGGTGGGCGCGCCATCCGTAGAGTGGTGACGTGCCAAGGATTCGAGCGGCCTCCGTGGCCGAGCACCGGACGATGCAGCGCGGCGCCCTCTTGGACGCCGCCCGCGCCCTGCTGTCCGAAGGCGGAACGGAAGCGCTGACCTTCCCCGCCCTCGCCGAGCGCACGGGCCTCGCGCGCTCCTCCGTCTATGAGTACTTCCGGTCGCGGGCCGCCGTCGTCGAAGAGTTGTGCGCCGTCGATTTCCCGGTCTGGGCCGCCGAGGTCGAGGCGGCGATGCAGCGTGTCGACACGCCCGAGGACAAGATCGAGGCGTATGTGCGCCGGCAACTCGCGCTGGTCGGCGACCGGCGCCACCGTGCCGTCGTGGCGATCTCGGCCGGCGAGCTGGACGCGGGGGCACGCGAGAAGATCCGCGCGGCCCACGGCGGACTCATCGCCATGATCGTCGAGGCGCTCGCCGCCCTCGGCCACGAACAGCCCCGGCTCGCGGCCATGCTCCTCCAGGGAGTCGTCGACGCCGCGGTCCGCCGTATCGAACTGGGTGCCGCGGAGGACCCGGGCGAGATCACGGAGGCGGCGGTGGCGATGGCGCTGCGGGGGGTTCGCGGCTGACTGGGGGCTTCTCCTTCCCCCCCCCCGGGCCCCCGGCCCACCCACCCACCCACCCACCCACCTCCACCACCTCCACGCTCGTTGGCCCCGCAGCCCGCAGCCCGCAGCCCGCAGCCCGCAGCCCGCAGCCCGCAGCCCGCAGCCCGCAGCCCGCAGCCCGCAGCCCGCAGCCCGCAGC